>JAGGXT010000177.1 GCA_021162905.1 Candidatus Odinarchaeota archaeon
GCTACTCTCATCTAACATTCGAGGATCATATTTTCTATGATTGGTATTACGGATATTTCCTATATAATACCACATTCTTTAACGGAACACATCTTGTGGAATTACTAGTAGCTGCTCCAAGACATTCAGAGGAAACACTTACGAATAAGGTAGTACTTAATGGAACAATATATGAACTAGGGCATGATATTCAACACTATTGGTATAAGTGTACTATTGCTTTGAAGTCCAGCTTCGAAGGCATTTATCTCACGGAGTATATAGAAGGATTAGATTACTGTCCATGTATGCCAATATTTAATATCACTTTGCCAAATGGCACTATAGTTACAGTATATCCAGCAAGAGAGTATATACTAAAGAATACGACTTACTGGGGTTATCCTAGTGGATGGATGTTAATGTCATTCCCAAACATTTGGGTACATCAAAGAACATGGGAGATCATAATAGGGTTGCCAAGAAAGGGAATGTGGGGTTACAGGGCTTATACTATCAATCCAGAAAATGGTGCTGTTGACTTAGATGGTGATCTATCAACAACTGATGATCAGTTCTATATTAAGAGAGTACATATGGAGACAAGCTACTTCGAAAGAAATTCCAGTAGCATGTTTGTCTCAATATTCTGGGATCCAAATTCAACAGTTCCGGATGATGAGCTAGTAGTAACTGCATGGATGGGTATTGCTACTCACAGCTGGAGAACTGAGTGGAATGAAACATTCTTCTGGTACTATCCAAATGGTACTTTAGTCTCCAGAGAAACTCTAGAATGGATAAATAGCACAATAATTGATCCCGATACTGGTGAACCCTTGCCTGGATATTGGGAGCTCGCAATTTATATGAGAAACTATACATGGGAAGATGTGGTCAGAGAGGCCGAAGAACGTGGATGGGATTGGATAACAGATGAACCAGTAACATGGACATGGCTATGGTTTGGCATTGAGGAGCACTACTGGGGTGTCTGGTACAATGAAACAACAGGTGATATCTCATCGGCTGGTGTAAGGCTAAGATACGAATTTGCGGGCTTGATGATTTATAATGATACGGACAGTGATGGACTAATGGACATAGAAATTTCAGGATATGAGGTCACAAGCTCTGAGATAACTCATTACTTCATACCAACCAGTGTAAGTAAAGTTATCTTCACTACACCAGGAGCTGCATATAATGTCACAAATACTACTGGTGCACTAGACTTACCATTAGATGCCGAAGTTACATTTGGTATTGAATACCTTGATGTTGAAGGAAGAACAATGCCATTCTTTGGTGGATATGGTTACTGGGACTGGTGGGGCACAGTACCAAGTGGCAGCGATTTTGAATCATTTGATGAGAGACCAACCGACGTTTACATCGATAATTTAATGTTCCTAGTACACTTCATGGGTAATAGCACTCCAACTGCCGAATTAGAAAACGTAACAATCCGCAGTGCAAGCATAAAGATAGATCAACATGTAGGTAACTGGGATGTTGACATCGCTGGTGGTAGAGACGTACTCGAAAACAGAAGCTTATCAATCAACTGGTACGTATTCACAGAAACGGTAGCTGCATGGTCATTTACAATAAATGGTACTCCCGTTGATAACAATGAAATCGTATCTTCATTATACTACCAGATTGGCGTAGGATCATACAGGTTAGCTGAAATCAAAATGGGTGAAACATACGTCTGGGGCAAGAATACATCAAAACCATATGATATATTCAGTCAGACAGTGCCACTAGATACGTTCGTTGTTGCATACGTATCAGAAAGTGGAAACTCCACAGTAAGTGGTTGGGCAATTACTTCAACTATGTACTTCCTAAGTGTTGGCTTTCCAAAATGGGATGGCTTCTATGTATACAATGATCCTGAAACAGTCGTATATCTAGGTTCTAGAGTCGGTTATGTGCCTGGAATGCCAGATTCTACAGGGCCAATAATTAGTGATGTCACAATAGAACCTGAAAGGCCAGGCCCCGGAGATACAGTAACAGTTAGATTTTCAGCATACGATCCAGAGTCTGGCGTTGCGGGAGTTGAAGTATTATACTCCGTAAATGATGGAGACAATGTGAGCGTTCCAGTTACTCCATTAGAAAACAACTTCTATGAGGCTGTCCTTGGATCATTTAACGCTGGTGATATTGTAAAGGTATACATACTTGCATGGAACACATATGGCGTAAAGAGCTATCATGTAATTCAAATAACAATCTCTGAGGTCCAGCCAACGGGACCTGGAGGTCCACCACCCGGTGTTCCAATACCTCTACTAATAGCCGTATCTGCAATAATAGTTATCATAGCGATAATCGTAATGAAGAAACGCAAAAAGACACCAAAGTTTTAACTTTTTTATTATTTTTATTTTTTATATTTGAGATTTGTAAAATAAAGCTTAGTTTTTTGGTATAATTAAATTATTATATTTAAAACTCCATATTGTAACTTAAAATAATAGCTAAGGGGTGCTTTTATGAGTTTAATAGACTCTATAGTCTCTTTAACTGTTGTGTTTCTCCCACTGATTGTAATATTTGGTATATATTTAATAGCAGTCCCAACAAGATTTAGTGGTTTCGTTAAGCGAGTATTGCTTGCATTTATTGCGTTCTGGTTTTTATATCAGTTTTCACCAGCTATAATATTCTACTCAATTGGCGTACCAGTGTATGTAATTTTCTATGGTGCTAATACTTTTCAAAGTTGGAGCTACGTTTTTGTTTTGGTATTCATGCAAGCCTTATTATCATTAATTTATATTGCTTGGTACCCGATATTTTTATTCTCATTTGCATTCTTCTTAGCTCCATTTATCTCAATTCTCATTTTAGCATTAGTAGTAAAGCCGAAAAACTTGAAAGATGTCTCATTTTGGATAGATCTTAAGGAAAGATTAAAAGAGGAAGGCTTTAAAGACGAGAAAGAGTTACTAAAATTATTAATTGCTTTACTTCCCGTATCTCTCTACTTTCTAACAACGTTACTTAGAATATTTGGGATTATTCCCTCCTTAGAGAGTTTAGGTTGGGTATTAGAAGTTTACCTTGTCTATCTCTTAGCTTTCCTAACATCTGTGCAAATTCTATATACGGCAAGAGTCTACTTTAAAGATAGATTTATAGGTGATTCCATAAGGCAAAAAACCTTTAACAATTTGTTGTCGATAAGTATTGTTTTGTCAATTATAAGCTTAATTGCATTTATTCAGGTCTATCCTGAGTCAATTTATCTCTTTGTATATTTCTCAATGTACTACAGTATGGCCGTAATTATCTTTCTATGTTTTTACAGGTATCTTGAACTCGCATCGATTTATTTTTTGTCAAAAATCCTTATCTTCATAAAGGAGAAGAGGTTAGTGCTTTCTAGATTAAGCACAAGGGGGCTTCTTGTAAGCATAATAATTGGTATTGCTGGTGCTATGCTTTCGTTTGTTTATCAAAACCTTTTAGTTACGGCTTACTGGAGAAGTATACGAAATAGTTTTAATCTGTATCTCAGTATGGGCTCTCCAGAGGCTAGACCAATACTCTCCATACTAACAGTTCTTCTTGAATTTATACTGTTAGCAAACCTTCAGAACTTCTTCGACTACTTAATGATAATATTTGTTGTCATGTACATAAGTGTGCATAAGCTAAATACTCGTCCGCTTTTACCAGCTTTAGCAGCTGGAATTGTAAAAGCCATTAATGAGAAGATTATATATTTTCTAATACATGGTCCTGAAGCACGATTAGCCATTTGGGTATCTTCTGTCTTTAGCATAGTTATTATGGGTCCCTCGCAATATTATATCATACGCTTTGCGTTCATAGTTATCGATCTATCTCAGATTCCTGCTGCTGCATATCTGCTTGAACCATTTGATGTCATAAGTATTTTAGGAGCTATTGTTATCCTTTCTTCCTTATCGTATATAATCTCAGGGGACGTATTTCAAATAACTTTGATAGAAGAAGGAAAGCGAACAAGATTCTTATGTAGAGTATCGAAAGAGCAAATAATTGATAGGGTAGTTGAGGATGAACTTAAATTGATGGTAGTTAAAAGTTCAGAGATTCCAGAGGAGCTAGTAAAAGACGAGGTAATTAATAAAGTTTTCAACATCTTAAAAGACTCTCCAAAGAGCCTTAAAATGATTAAGGAAACAATAGATGTTGAGGAACAAGCATTACTCAATGCCGTGAAAAAGCTTTTTGAATCGAACTTAATAGGCTATCTTGATTGTGAGTTGAAATTGTCCTTGCCGGCCACTTTTGTTGATGGTATATATGTTGTAAATACGAACGGTCTTTCAATTTTTAGCCAAACATTTGGACGTATACAAGTAGATCCTGTTCTGGTAAGTGGTATGTTATCCGCTATTACAAGCTTTGTGAAAGAGACAACAAAAAGCACCCAATACCTTAAAACTATAGATCACGGAGATGTTGTACTAATGATAGAATATAATCCAAAATTCTTTGTTACGATACTAACTAACAAAGAAACGCCTGAACTTAGGATGAAATTAAAGAAATTTGTTGAAGAGTTCGATAAAAAATATGGTAGCCAGATTCGGGAAGGTGTAGTCATCCTAGAGAAGTTCCAAGACGCTACACAATTAGTAAAAGAAATCTTTGCAGAAGAAATTCCCTCATAATTTTATTATTTTATGTAGCGGTGTTTGAGTTGATAAATTTAAATGAATATTACAATAGAGACGGTGTTCTTAAAGAAATTGTTGATTTTTCAAAAAATAGATGGCTTGCAATACATTGTGAACAAAAAACTAAAGAGGGCGGTCGCATTCTTATCAGGTATATTAGAAAAAATGTCCCACTTACAATAAAAACAGAAACTGATCTAAAGAATATAATGAAGCAGTTTGAAAAATTAAAACCAAGAACAATATATGCAACAGCAAACGTTTATAAAGATCTATCTTCACGTCAAAAAGTCATGGATTATTTTAATAACGTGATTGCTAGGACTCCAACGTGGGACATAGACAGCATCATTGATAATTGGAAGTATACAATAGAAGTCGCCAAGGCTATCGCTAATGAGTTAGATAAGGAAGGGGTCTCTGACTCTGTATATTTCATATGGTCTGGGAATGGACTTCATGTTCACATACATGAGCAAGCATTTTCTAAAGAGTTGTATCTTCGTATAAACCCTATTGATGTTGGATATGCTGTAGTAGAGTATATTACTAAAAGAATAATGAAATATGTCCATGAAATAAATTTAAAAGTAAAGAATACTTCAAAACCAATAAAGGTTGAAAATTTGATGGACCCGCAAAGAGTGTTTACTGTGCCAATGAGTTTACATCGGGAGTTAAATGTATCAACCATCGCACTAAAAGTGAATGATCTAGAAAATTTTGATATTTCTTGGCTAAATCCTAAAAATCCTAAGAGTAACAAAGATTGGAGAAAATATACAGTCGGAGAGGCAGATAATCTAGCAGAAAAGGCTTATTCTGTTGTTGGTCCGTATATGTTTAAGTTACAAAAAGGTAGGCGAAAATCAAAATATGGTATGCGTAAAATAACATCAATTATTGAAAGTGCTATGCAAGAAGCACTAAAATTTGAAGAAAAGAGAAAGAAACAATAAAAGATAGAAGTAATGTTAAATCAAAGAAAAGAAATAATATGATGGTGTTAAAAATGGAATACCTAATAGAATTTGTTCAACCGAGTAAGAAGGAGCTTGAAGAAATCCTCGATATACGTATGAAGATGGGTAGGCTTGACAATAAAGATCGTTTTCGCAATTTTCTAGAAAAAAGTAATGTAATTGTAAGGGTTATTAAGGTTAACAACAATTTTGCTGGATATTTTATTGTCAATATATGGAAGCCAATGTATGGAAGTATATATGAAATGAGTTTTTTGAATAGATACTTTAATGAAGACGTATATAAAAGTGCAATGGTTCATGTGATAAATCTTCTTAAAGAGAAGGGTTGTAAGTACGTATCTATAATTCTTCAGTATGATGAAAAGTATCAGTTTGAAGTTTTGCAGAATATAGGTTTTGAAATTGAAAATGAAATCTTTCGCTATGAAAAAACTGATTTTTCCTTATTTCCGCGTGAGAATAAAAATGTTTTAGTAATGCCTGCTGCGGAATGCGACATAGAAAAAATCCTGGAGATAGATCGTCACTGTTTTTCTGAATCAGAGCAACTAAATCAGAATATTTTAAAAGAAACATTGCATCATAGTAGAGGTGAATCTTTTCTCATGGTAGCTAGGCTTAATTACAATATTGTTGGTTTTGCATGGTGTAGTATTTTTTCTCAAAAAAGAGTAGGCTATATCGTAAGAATCGCGGTGCATCCCAAATATCATGGCATGGGAATTGGCACCAGGTTACTTAATTCATGTATAACTTGGCTGAAAGAACAAGGTGCTAGTAAAATATTTCTCAGGGTGATAAGTAAAAACATTGCTGCACAAAGATTTTTTGAAAAATTCGGATTCAGAAGGGTTGGCATAGAATATATGCTTGTAAAAAAGCTGGCAATATAATTTTCTCTATCAGAGCAAAATTTTAATCATGA
>JAGGXT010000292.1 GCA_021162905.1 Candidatus Odinarchaeota archaeon
CTAAAATTATGTGAGGGATTTTCATTGCTTCATGGAATTATTATAACGAGATTTGATCTAAAAATAGGACCATTAGCAGAATACGTTTATCCTAAAGATTTTATGGGGGAGGGAGAACTATTTGATTTATCGTTTAGAATTTGGACTGGAGCTGGTTTCTTAAATTTATCCGAAGCAAAGGGATTCACTTACCAAACTTATAATCCTCACAAAAAGTTTGGAATTACTATTTTTGATACTACAGATACTTTAGGTACGTACGCGATTACATGTCTTTTCTCCGAAGATGATTCCGCGTTAATAGTTCCAAATATTCGAAAGTTTCAGGATGTCATCTCGAAAGCAAATGAAAAAATAAAAGATGGCAAGATGCCAGAATCGGTGTTAGAAGAATTATATACTCAACTCGTTGAATTATATAATGAAATAAAAGAAAGATCATTAGCTCCAAGAGAAGTAAAAATGCTACCTCAAGAAAAAAGGCAAAAGTTAGTTAATGGACTATCTGTGGTATTTTCAAATATAAGAAAACTTAAAGAATTAGCAGCAAATTTAAATGATGAGGCCCTAAAGAAGGAACTATTAGCATCTATTGAAGTAATATCATCAGCACTGATGACCATAGCATCCTCAGTTTTAGAATCTGATGAAATAAGTCAACTTCTTTCTAAGCTTCTTTAAGAATAAATATAGTTAGGATTTCTCCTCACTTTTCTTTAACAATCTTTTTGAAATAGCCTCTTTTAGTTCGCTCATATATGTTAGTGAGGGTTTCTCCTTCTTTTTAATCATTTTCTCTTCAATTAGATACTTTAATAACAGATCCAACTTATTTGTTTTTGGCATAAATTTTTCTGGTTCAAAAATTAAAGTCTTTAATCTCTGAATATCAATAGTACCACCTACGGCTATTTCTTCTAATAATGCCATATTTAGGTTTAATTTTTCCTTAGAGAGTGAAGATAAGGTATCCTTACTTAATGTGCTATCGAAGGGATATAATGAAAAAGCAATTAAGGATATAACCTTTTCATAGCTTCCTTTAAATCTACCAGATAAGGTTTCTAATATTTTTATGATTTTTAATATTTCATCTAAGTTTGATAGTCGTGGAATTATTAGCTCACTCGTTGAAGTTTTTATTACTTGTGAGATTTCTTTTATTAGGGAAGCTTCATTAATACCTGAGACTAGAAGCATAACAAAATCCATTAAACTTTGGTCAAATAATTCTGTTAGTGGATATCTATGAACTTGTAATCCATTTAATCTAAAGAGAGGAATTATAGCAGCTCGTTTAACAAAGAATGAGAGAAAACTTTCGTACATTGATTGAAGCGGCTCTGATTCTAATGATTTAATAGTATCCAATGCATTTTTGTCTACAGATATGTTTAAAATTAACATATCAGAATCAGTTTTAACAATATTGTAAGAAACATCATTAAATGTCGTTTTTCCAACACTAACTTGTAGAATAATATCATATGCTCCTATTCCGAGAATGAAAGTGTCATTCAACCTAATAATGAATGCCATCAAATTATCTTCAAGCTTTCTTAGTAAGTCACTATAAACTTCATGGGATTTAATTATCATCCTAAGACCTCCGAAATAAAAATATACACATGTGTTTAATAATTATTGAACAGAATAAATAAAATATTTATTCTTTTTCTTTTCTTGATAGATAAATCCAATAGCCACCACTTTTTTCCAACACATCACAATTCCCAAAAACTTCTTTCATCTTTTCCATGAGCCGACGGCCACCTTTTTTATGTCTAGCAACTATTTGTAAGATTCCTCCTTTATTTAGATGAGTGTATGTCTCACTAATTAGTCTGTAGCAAACTTTCATTCCTGCAGATATAGGAGGATTTGAAATCACAACGTCAAACATTTCATTTATTCTTTCATATAAGTTACTTTTTATCACTTTACAATTTGGCAACATATACTTTCGGACATTCATTTTCGCAATCTTAATAGCACGTTCATTAATATCACTCATATATACAATACTAGAAGGAGAAAGAATTGCATATACGATCCCTATAACTCCAATTCCAGTACCTAAATCGAGAACTTTTGCATTATCTATTACTTTCATGTTTTCAATAAGAACTTTAGTTCCATAATCTAATTTTTTATAAGAAAAAATACCTGGCGAAGAGTAAAGCCTAAGTGTTAAACCTCTAACACGAACTATAACCTCAAATATTTTGAAGTGTCCACCTGGTTTTTCAGAAAAGTAATGGGGATTGCTCCGCATTGTTTATAATTTCTCCGAATAGAGGGTTTTTAATTTAAATAAAGCATCCTCAATTATCTTTTTATGATCGAATGCAAGCTTTTCTGGTGGTGTCTTAAAGAATTTTGCAATTTTTGCATCCGTGGAAGCTTTTAAGGTGCCACCTATTATTTTTGCAAGAAAAGTAATTGATATTACATGTCCTCTTGGATCTCTTTTAGGATCGGAGTAAACTCCAACTAAATCGATTACTTGAACATCTAACCCAGTTTCCTCCTTCATCTCTCTAATTGCTGCCTGTTCAGCAGTTTCTCCGTATTCAATAAAGCCACCTGGTAGTGCCCAATAATTCTTAAATGGTTCATTTTTTCTTGATATTAGAACAAACTCTAAGTTATCATTAATCGCAAAAATATCTACAGCAATGCGAGGATACTTCTTGGTCATTTCTAGGCACCAATTGTCTTTATTCTCATTTAACCATGGCTAGTAATTTGTCAACTCTGTCAATAACTTCTGGATTTATAAGGCTAATAGCTGGGAGTTCTATTTCAAGGTAATAATATTCGCCGCCGCCCTCCTCCTTACCACAATATCGTAATAGGATATGTCCTGCCTTTATATCTTCTTTAAAAACCTTTTTGACTGTTCTAAAGAGCCTTCTAAATTTTGGATCTGCTGTTTCTAAGTCAAGTCCTCTATCACAAGGCAAGTGAGCTTTAACGATTTTTATAGTCTCTCCAATAAGCATTTCTGCTTTTTCTATTGCGCCAAGCTTCTTTTTCTTTATTAAGGCCTGTATTAGTTCTTCTACAGGTATCGTAATGAGATGATCTTTCTTCCTGTTAAAGATTATATAAAAATTCGCTACTAATCGCCCAAGTTCCCATGCAACTTCCAAAAATATTTCTGCATCCTTTGGAAGGACCTTATCAAATACCTCTTTGACCTCATAGCGTTTTCCATCTTCAACATATACCTCTCCGACACGTCTTCCTTGTCGTGATACGAAAAACGTTGTTTGTGAATCTCTTAATCCATAAAGTAGATTGAGACCCCACATTTTTAAGTCCTTAAATGAAACCTTCATAGATTTCGGAATCTCTCCCTTTTTGTACACTTTAAAAGTACCATCATTAAGAACTTCAACAGAAGCCATAGTTATCACCCAATATTCATATACTTTGAGA
>JAGGXT010000278.1 GCA_021162905.1 Candidatus Odinarchaeota archaeon
TCTGTATATAGCAAAATAATTTATACGGCTTTATGACTAAAATAATCGAAACAGCAACGATTTCTGGAAAAATTTTTAATATGTGTTAAAAATCTCTATGGTGTAAATGATGAAAACATTACCTAAGTTCGTTTATGAACAACTAAAAACAAGTCCTAAATTTAAAATCCATATAATTGAAGATAGATGTAAAGGATGCGGCTTTTGTATCCAATTCTGCCCAAGGAATGTTCTGATACAATCGGAGAAATTTAATGTGCATGGATATCACCCTCCAGAAGTTAAGAATCCAGATGCATGTGTAGGGTGTAAGTTTTGTGAGCTTATTTGTCCAGATTTTGTGATTTTTGTTGAAGAGATAAATAAGGAGGAATAAGCTATTTCAAGTTTAAAAGTTAAAAAAGAAGATATAGAAGCGTTAGATGTACTAACTGGTGAGCATTATTTTAGTGGGAATATCGCAATTGCGGAGGGTTGCATAGCTGCTGGTTGTCGTTTCTTTGCAGGATATCCAATAACACCATCAAGTGAAATAGCTGAGCGGATGGCCCTTAGATTGCCTCAAGTTGGTGGAATCTTTATACAGATGGAGGACGAGATAGCATCGATAAATGCTGTTATTGGTGCGTCATGGGGCGGCGCTAAAAGTATGACTGCTACTTCTGGGCCTGGATTTAGCTTAATGCAGGAGGGAATTGGTTATGCTGCTATTACAGAAACTCCATGTGTAATTATAGATGTTCAAAGAGGGTCTCCAGGAACTGGGTTACCTACGTTAATTGGTCAAGGGGATGTTATGCAAAGTAAATGGGGTTCTCATGGCGACTATGAAATAATAGCTTTAAGCCCTAGTTCTCCTCAAGAAGGGTTTAACTTAGCAATAGAGTGTTTTAACTTATCCGAACGTTTTAGAGTTCCCGTAGTTATGCTTACTGATGAATGTGTTGCACATATGTATGAACGCGTTGTAATACCTCCTAAGAATCAATTAAAAATTATTAATAGGAAAAAGCCTTCAGTTCCTTATGATGAATACTTACCTTTCAAACCAGATGATGATTTAATTCCACCTATGGCATGTGCTGGCGATGGTTATGATATACATGTTACTGGGCTTACTCATGATGAGAGGGGATATCCTGCTACAAATCCTGAGGCTCATGAAAAGTTAGTGAGAAGAATATGTGAGAAAATAAGGAAACATTCTGATGAAATAATTAAACTTGAACATTTTCTAATGGAGGATGCTGAAATAGTTGTGGTGGCATATGGAGCAGTTTCTCGATCAGCTAAACGAGCGGTAAAATTAGCCAGAGAAAATGGTATAAAAGCGGGGCTTTTGCGATTGATTACTTTATGGCCATTTCCAGAAAGAATCATACGAGAGCTATCTTCAAAAGTAAAAGGCTTTGTTGTTGCTGAGGTAAATTCGGGACAGATATTTAGGGAGGTTGAACGTTGTAGCGCGGGAAAAACAAAATTAGAATTGGTCTCAAAATTGGGAGGGGCTTTACATAAACCAGATGAAATTTTAGATGGAATAGAGGTGATAGCAAAATGACGCAACTAATTACTGAAGTTGTACATCCTATGGATAAGTGGGTTAGACCTGAAAGAATGCCTCATATTTGGTGCCCTGGATGTGGTCTTGGAATCATACTAACCGCTCTTGCAAAAGCATTGGAAAAAGCTGGTATAGATAAGAGAAAGATATGTGTAGTTTCTGGTATAGGATGCGCTGGTAGAATAGCTGGCTATATTCGTGTTGATTCATTTCATACGCTTCATGGTCGTGCAATACCCTTCGCAGTAGGTTTAAAATTAACAGATCCGGAAAGAAAAGTTATTGTTATAAGTGGTGATGGTGATCTTTTTGCGATCGGTGGTAATCATATCATTCATGCTGCTAGGCGAAATATTGAAATTACTGTAATTTGTGTAAACAATTTCAACTACGGGATGACTGGTGGACAGGTAGGCCCAACCACTCCTGAGCTTGCCAAAGCAACAACAGCCCCATATGGTAATATAGAGCCGCCATTTAATTTGCCATATCTTTGTGCATCTGCTGGAGCTGTTTATGTAGCGCGATGGACCACACTTCATGTTAGGAGGATGATAGAATCATTTGTAGAAGCGATTAATAAGAATGGTTTCTCATTTGTAGAAGTTTTATCACCATGTCCAGTTGCTTTTGGAAGAAGAAACCAGATGCGTGAAGGACTTGATATGATGATATACTTCAAGGAACATTCTGAAATTAGGAACTTCATAGATCCTAAAGAAGCCCCTATAATCCTCGGAGAGAAAATTATCGTTGGGAAGTTTGTTGATATTGAAGGAAAGAAAGGATTTACTGAAAGGATGAAGGAATTAATAAAAATGGCTAAAGGGAGGGCTTTAAAGATTGACTAGAGTTGAATTAAAATTTATTGGTTTTGGTGGTCAAGGTATTGGGCTTCTGGGTAGAATTGTCGGTAAAGCAGCAGCATTATATGATAATAAGCATTCTGTGTTTACACAAGTATATGGTCCAGAGGCTAGAGGTGGGGCGAGTTATTCTTGTGTTGTTATTGATAATGAGCCTATAGATTACCCCTATACTCAAAGACCAGATGTTATGGTGATAATGTCTCAAGAGGGCGCACATAAATTTTTAGACGAGCTAAAAGAAGATGGTATCCTTATTATAGATTCTGATCTTGTTGAAATTCCCGAATCCATACTAAGAACAATAAAACTTTATGGAATCCCTGCTACGAAAATAGCGGAATCTCTTGGAGCTAGAGTTGTTGCTAATATAGTTATGCTAGGATTCTTTACAAGGATAACTAAGTTAATTAGCTATGAGGCAGCACGAAAAGCTGTGACTACTACAGTACCATCAAAATACTTAGAGCTTAATCTAAAAGCATTCGAGGAAGGATATCACTTTAAGGAGAAAGAGGTGATTCAAAGTGCGTAGAATTGGTGTATTTGTCTGTCATTGTGGGAATAATATCGCTGGAACTGTTAATATAGAAGAAGTTGTTAAAGAGATTTCTGAATATCCGTCGGTTGTCTATGTTACATCTTATAGATACATGTGCTCTGAGCCCGGCCAAAATCTCATAATTAACGCTATAAGAGAAAATAGTTTAGATGCTGTAGTTGTTGCTGCATGTTCTCCTTCAATGCATGAGGAAACCTTTAGAAATGCTGTTAAACGTGCAGGTTTAAACCCCTATTTATGTGAGATAGCAAATATAAGGGAGCAGTGTAGTTGGGTACATGAACATGATAAAGATGCCGCCACAGTTAAAGCCATACGAATAATAAAAAATATAATTGCAAAAGTTTCAAAGAATGAACCTTTGCACCCAGTTAAGGTGCCTGTTAATAAAAAATGTCTTGTCATAGGTGGCGGTATAACCGGAATTCAAGCGGCTCTGGATGTAGCAAATAGTGGGTATGAAGTTATTTTAGTGGAGAAGGAGCCCTCAATTGGGGGTCATATGGCTCAGTTATCCGAAACCTTTCCAACTTTAGATTGTTCCCAGTGTATTTTAACTCCAAAAATGGTAGCCGTAAGTAGGCATCCCAATATTCGTTTGTTGACATATAGTGAAGTTATCGAGGTCTCTGGGTATGTTGGTAACTTTCGTGTTAAGATTTTAAAGAAACCTAGGTATGTTATAGAGGATAAGTGTACGGCTTGTGGTGATTGTGAGAAAGTATGTCCTGTTACTGTACTAAATGAATTCGAGCGAGGGCTAAGTGTAAGAAAGGCTATATATATTCCCTTTCCTCAAGCAGTTCCATCATCTTATGTTATTGATGAAGTTAACTGCTTAGGTCTTAATCCCCTGATTTGTGGAAAATGTAAAGATGCTTGTGATGCTAATGCTATTGATTATGACATGCGGCCAGAGATTATAATAGAAGAAGTAGGAGCGATTATTGTAGCTACTGGTTATGACTTATATCCAAAAGAAAAGATTGCCGAATATGGATATGGCGAGATACCTGATGTAATTGATAGTTTGGAATTTGAAAGACTTTTATCATCCAGTGGACCAACTGGAGGAGTAATAAGACGTCCTTCTGATGGAAAAATTCCTAAAACTATCGTTTTCATTCAATGTGTTGGCTCTAGAGATCCTGAAAAGCATTTAGAGTATTGCTCTAAAATTTGTTGCATGTATACCGCTAAACATGCTCTTCTCTATAAACATAGAGTTCCTGATGGTCAAGCATTTGTTTTTTACATTGATATAAGAGCTGCTGGAAAAGGATATGAAGAATTCATTAATCGCGTCATGGAAGAGGAGCGTATTGTATATATACGAGGTAGAGTATCTAGAGTCTTTCGAAAGGGAGATAAAGTAATTGTTTGGGGTGTTGATACATTAACAGGGAAAAAAGTTGAAATTGAGGCCGATTTAGTCGTTCTTGCGATGGGTATCGTTCCTTCAAAGGGAACAAAGGCAATTGCAGAGATTCTAAAAATTCCTCAAGATGAGTGGGGCTTTTTAAAAGAAGTACATCCAAAACTCAGACCAGTTGAAAGTCCGACGACTGGAATCTTCATAGCTGGCGCTGTTCATTCTCCTAAAGATATCCCTGATGCTGTTGCCCAAGGAAGTAGTGCTGCAGCAAAAGCTATAGCAATACTATCTGCTAAAGAGCTTATACATGAACCAACAGTAGCAGTAGTCGATTGGACGCTATGTAGCGGTTGTGAAGTTTGTGTAGCACTATGTCCCTATTCTGCAATACGAATAACTAGTCAGAAGAAAGCCGAGGTAAATGAAGTTCTCTGTGAAGGGTGTGGAACTTGCGTTGCTGCATGTCCAACTGGAGCTCTACAATTAAAGAATATGACTGATGAACAGATAGAGAGTATGATAATAAATAGCTTGGAGGGATAAAAAATAAGTCGTGATGATGAAATAAAAAATCCGAATCCGAAGGTGATAGCATTCTTATGTAATTGGTGTGCCTATGCAGGTGCCGACTTAGCAGGAGTTAGCAGACTTCAATACCCTCCAAATGTTATTCCTATTAGAGTTATGTGCTCTGGAAGAGTGGACCCTCAATTTGTTTTATTAGCTTTTTCTAAAGGGGCTGATGGTGTATTTATAGGAGGTTGTCATCCTGGAGATTGTCATTATGTCGCTGGTAATTATAAGACATTCAAACGTGTCATTCTGCTGAAAAAGTTATTGAATCAAATTGGTATAGGAGAGGAACGGTTACGTCTTGAATGGATCAATGCAACCGAGGGTAAAAAATTTGCAGAAAGCATATCTGACTTTATTGAGAAACTTAAGAGACTTCCACCTCTTAGATATAATGGAGGAAGGTTAGATGAGTAAAGTAAAAATAGCTATTGGTTATGGTGCTACTTGCGCTGGCTGTGATTTCTCAATTTTAGATCTAGATGAACGAATAGCTGAGATTTCTGAGAAAATAGAAATTGTCTTCTGGCCTATAGCTACGGACTTTAAGGAAAAAGATCTTCAGCAAATGCCTGATAAATCAATAGATATTGCACTTTATCATGGTAATGTAAGGACGGAGGAACATCTTCAAATAGCTAAATTGTTAAGGCAAAAGTCTAAAATCCTCATAGCTTTTGGTGCATGTGCTTGCTTTGGTGGAATTCCAAGTCTTGCTGATTTGTGGAACAAGGAGGAAATTTTTAAAGTTGTTTATAAAACAACACCAAGTACTATAAACCCCGAAAATAAAGTACCAACTAAAGAATATCTTATCAATGGCGTTAAGATCACACTTCCTGAATTTTATGATTATGCCCTTCCTCTTGATTCTGTTGTTGATGTAGACTATTATGCGCCTGGTTGCCCCCCTCCTGTCTCTACCACTGAAATGTTATTAAAAACAATTGATGAATACGTCAAGTATGGGAAACTTCCTCCTAAAGGATATGTTTTTGCTGGGCAATCTACATTATGCGAAGAGTGTGATAGAGAAAAACCAGAAACGATAACAATTAAAAAGTTTTATAGACCTCATGAGATAATTCCAGACCCTAAAAAATGTCTCCTGGCTCAAGGAATAATCTGTCTTGGTCCTGTAACACGTTCTGGTTGTGGTGCTCGTTGTATAAAGGCAAATATGGGTTGCCGTGGGTGTATGGGTCCCACTGAAAAAGTAATAGACCCGGGTGCAAAAGCTCTTTCTTATATAGCTTCTCTCGCCGGTGTGGATTCTGAAAGTGAGTTGGGCGAGGAAGGGCTAGCAAAAATATTAGAAGATATAGTAGACCCTTTAGGGACATTTTATAGATTCACATTACCAATGTCTGCTTATTTGAAATTTGGTAGGAGGCTTATAAGGAGTGAGCGAACCAAAAAATAATATAATTCTAATTTCTCCTGCAACAAGACTCGAAGGAGAAGCAAAAATATCAATAATACTTGATGAACATGGGAATGCAAAAGACGCGTACTTTCAAGTTATAGAATTGCGTGGATTTGAAAAATTCTGTCAAGGCAGACCAGTTGAAGAATTACCCAGAATAGTTACAAGGGTCTGTGGTGTTTGCCCTTGGGCTCATCATTTAGCATCAGCTAAGGCAACTGATGTTATTTTTGGTATAGAGTTACCTAGAACTGCAAAGATGATTAGAGAGATGGGCGAATGTGTACACATAATTCACAGTCATTTAGTTCATTTTTATGCACTTGCAGCACCAGATTTGCTTCTTGGACCAGATTATGATCCTGCATATAGAAACATCTTTGGGTTACTTAAGGAATTTCCAGAAATTGCAAAGAGTGCATTAATTCATAGAGGATACGCCAAAAAAATGCAAGAAATAATAGGTGCTAAATCAACACATCCTGTAACTGCAATACCTGGGGGTATGAGCAAAGGAATATCCCCCGAGGAGCAAAAAGAAATAGAGAAAATGGCAAAATCATGTGTTGAGTTTGCTACTAAAAGTTTTGAGTTATTCGAAAAACAAGTTTTGAAAAGAGATGATACACGAGAACTTATTGAGAGCGACACGTATAATCTTCCTACTTATTATATGGGAACTGTAGATAAAAATGGAAAACTAAACCTATATGATGGAATGATAAGAGTTGTTGATAGTAAGGGTAATGAAATTGTAAAATTTAAACCAGAAAGGTATTTAGATCACATAGGTGAAGCTGTTCTTGAATGGTCATATATTAAATTTGCATATTTAAAGGATGTGGGTTGGAAAGGCCTCAGCTTGGATAACGGTAGTGGAATTTATCGTGTGAACTCTCTTGCGAGATTGAATGCTGTAGATGGTATATCAACACCCTTGGCAAGCGAAGCTCATGATAGAATGTATGAAGTTTTAGGTGGAAAACCAGCACATAATGCAATAGCTTTTAACTGGGCCAGATTAGTTGAAGTGTTATATGCAAGTGAACGTATTCTTGAGTTAGTTCAAGATGATGATATTACTGGAAAAGAGTATCGCATACCACTTAGTGAAGTTAAATCTAAAGTTGGCATTGGAAGTGTAGAGGCTCCCAGAGGTACATTATTCCACCATTATGAAGTTGATGATAATGGTATCGTAAAAAATGTTAACCTTGTAGTGCCAACAACTCAAAATAATGCGGCTATCTGTTTAAGTGTCAAAAAAGCGGCAACTAAATTAATAAAGAATGGACAAATCTCTGAGGGTCTTTTAAATAGAATTGAAATGGCCTTTCGTGCATATGATCCATGCTTAGCTTGTGCCACTCATGCATTAATTGGTAAGATGCCTATGACTGTTGAAATATATGATCACGAAGGTCAATTGGTTAAGAGGTTAGTTAGATGAAAATAATCATTATTGGTCTTGGAAATCCAATACTTGGAGATGATGGAGTAGGCGTTAGAGTTGTAAACATGTTAAAGGAACAAATAGATATAGATGACTCTATCGAAATAAGAGTTGAAGATGTAGGTGGTTTAGAATTAGCAGAAATGATTCTAGGTTATGATGCAGCAATTATAGTTGATGCAGCAATAACTCAGAGATATCCAGTCGGTACGGTGTTTGTAAAGAACATAAACGAGTATCCATATACTGTTCACACCGTAAACCCTCATGATATTAACTTTATAACGGGCATTAGTCTCTTTAGAAGATTGTTTCCCGAGAAGATTCCCGATAAAATTATAGTTATTGGAATTGAAATTAATGCTAATAGTCTCAAATTTTCTAATGTTTTATCCCCTGAGATTAAAAA
>JAGGXT010000045.1 GCA_021162905.1 Candidatus Odinarchaeota archaeon
AGATCAAATTGAATCTATAAGAGCAGAGATAATTCGAATTTCTGAGGAGATAGATGAAATAAATAATGAGTTAAAAAATATAAAATTACGGAAAGATAATTTATCGAGAGGGCTTATATTATTAGACACAAGCATTAGTCCATATGAATACAAACGATTAAACGAAGCTATTTCCTTTCTCGAAAAGGTGAAGGAATACCATCTGGAAGATAGAATAATTGGACCCCTAGTCTCTATGGTGCGTGTGAAAGACGAGTATTCTTCATTCTCAGATGCGATAAAGATGGCATTACGTAATTTTCTTTTTGTCTTTATTGCTATGGATAGTGAAGCATTTAAATATGCAAAAAGAATTTTTGATGAATTAGGAAGACCTAGAATCACAATAATAAGATTTGATCTAATTTCTGAAAAGAAAAGAGCTCCTATTTTACATAATTCCATTGTTAATTGGGCTTCAAATTTAGTGGAGGGTAATCCATTTTTCATCAAGTTTCTAAAAAGTGTGGATGATACACTGATCGCTTATAATGTTGATGACCCTAATATTTTAGTCGAAATAGCTAAGCAATTTAATGCAAGAATAGTTACTCAAGATTGTAATAGCTATTTTGTTAAATACGGAGGCTTCACAAGACCTCCTAAAGTACCGACTATAGAATTAGGTATCTCATTAGATTCTATGAACGTTAATATGTATGATATTCATAGAGCTAAAAAACAATTATCTGAAAAGGAAAAGCAGTTAGTATCAAAGAGAATTAAGTTACGAGCCAAGTTGCACACATTAAAAGAAAAGCTTGGCAGATTAGAAGCTTTTTCAAATAAAATAACCGGGCTTGATGAGCTCTCTCTACGCAAGAGAAGCATTGAGATAGAAGAGGAACTTAAGAGTTTAAGTCAGCAAGCGGAATCTCATCGACAGGAAATACTACGATTTAAGAAGGATATGGAACTATTGGATGAAAAACATAATCTGATAAACAGACAAATAGGCGAGGTTCAGCTCAGAATAAAAAATATTACAACAAATATTAAGGAACTAAAACAAAAACTCTCAACATTGGATAAGCAATATGAGGAAAAGTTAAGAATTGCTAAGGAAAAGGGAATTCGTCCAGAAAGTGTAAGATCCTTTGATGAAATTCGAAATGAGATGATGAAGTTAAAAGGCATGTTGGATGCCATTAAGGTAACTGTTGCAGATAAAGAGAAATACGAAAATCAAAAAAAGATAGTCAGCGATTTAAAAGCATATCTAAGCAAAAGAAACGAACACATAAGGAACTTACGTGAAGATTTACGCTTAAGAATCGAAGAGTGGAAAAGAATATTGCTAGAAACAATATCAAAGATACAAATCTTAATGAATTTATTATTGCGTCCAAGAATAGATGAGGTTGTATTAAAACTTACAAATTTAGAAAATCCAGAGAAAACCGAACTTATAATAACTGCAAGAGTTGAAAAGGATGGTAAGTTTAGAAGTCTCTATGCGCTTAGTGGAGGAGAAAGAGTATTACTAGCTCAAGCATTTATACTCTCGTTACACATTTTAACTAATGCACCAATTCAAATTATTGATGAATTAACACAAAGGCTGGATGAATCATATCAGTTAGCTGCCTTTGAAATGGTCGCCAAGGCTCAGAAACTTATGTCATCAGGCAATCCGAATAACCTTCAAGCACAGTTTATTCTAATGGCTCCAATAATAAGAAAAGAAGGACTTCCAAAATATGTAAAACATATAGTTTTCATAAAAGTAAGATCAGAGGGAGATAAATGGGTAACGGTGACAATGGAACACTAATTGAAAAAGAAGAATTCAAAATAATTGAATCTCTGGTAACACCAGTTCCACCAAGAGAGATAACAAGACAACTTTGGGGTATCGCCAAAAAATATGAAACTGCGATAAAAGAGAATTTAATAATCTCAATTGAAGAGGCAGAGCAAGATCGTAATATCGTTAATATGTTATTTAGGAAATATACCGATTTAAAAACAAGAATTCTTGATGCCAGAATACTTCAAAACTTTGTATCTATGCAAAGGCTCCGAGACGTCCATGTTATCATGAAATACCTTGATAAATCAGAAATTATCAAATATATCGCGTATCAAGTAAAAAGACGAGGTACACCTATAGTAACGTTTACTGGCTATTCATTACGTTCAACTCCACGCTTAGAAAGAAAATTAACTTCTTCTAAGGTTGAACTCAAATATGATCAAAATATTTCTATTTTTAAGGAGGAGGCAGAACGTACTCTTTTAATGTTTAATGAAGAAATAGATATGTCTTCTGTTGATAAATTGGACATAGATTCTTTAAAGAAAGAAACTCTTATGAAATTAAAACCTTATTTTGATAAACCAATAAAGATAAAAACGCTTTCACGCCTTTTATCGCATATCCAATTAAATATCTTAAGCCAAATGATTCGTGATAATGAGCTTTTTGCATACAAGAGAGGAAAAGACTCTATTATTATATCTAAGGCACCAAAATATCTATCGGAAGATAATAAATATGAAACCATTGTTATTGAAGGTGCTGAAAAATGAGCTCTACATTTGAGAGTAAACCCGTAAAACTTGACGAAGAATTAGCGGAGTTAATAGCTGTACTTTCTTCCCGCTGGAGGGCACTTGACGGATCTGTTCATTTTGGAGTTGAGGAGGATAGGCTAAAGAAAGCACTAGACGTAAAAAGCAGAGCTAGTTTAGAAAGAAAGTTAGAAGAAGTGCAAAAGAAGCTTCTTCCTATGGGTTTAGAAATCGTTAGATATTCATATGAGGGAAAATTCTATTATTGCATTAGAACGATATATGGCGTCCCCTCTGAACTTACAGATGAAGAGTATGCGGTTCTTGGTGTTATAATATATCATATTGAAACAAATAAAGAACATGATTATGTTACAAAAAAGCAATTAGAAATAACTCTGGTTAATGGAAATTATCTAAATATGTATCAATTTGAACAAATTCTTCGTAATTTGGAGATGTTCGGATATATTAAGCGAAGGAGGGGAAATGTATACTATGGTTCAAGAACGTTAGTTGAATTTGATGAGGAAAGAAGGAGAGCTATTGCAGACGAGGTTAAAGCGTGGTTAGTATAATGAAGCTAAATATTAGAGTGTTATATATTGAGTGTATGGTTTGTAGCTCAAGAGTTTCTATTCGGGATGCTGAAAAATTAGAATGGCGGAAATGTAGAATCTGTGGTGGATTCATATGTCCTGATTGTTTAGAGTTAGTTTTGCGCGAAATGAACGGAGTTTGTCCATCGTCAATTTATATGGGATTTAAACCTCACAAGATGGAATTAGATGAAATATCTGCACAAGAAATTTTGATACTAGCTAAAGAAATATACTCCAGAGGAAGAGTGGGACCTATAATTAAAGAAGTATTCTATTCAGATCCACTAACAGTTCAGTTTGAGGCACTTACATTTAGAAAGAAAAAAGCTAAAAAAAGAGACGAGGCAGAAGTTAGAGAGGAAATTTGGCGGAGATACGGATTAGTTTTAGTTAAAAGAGCAAGGGGGAAATTCGTTACATGGGAACCAATAACATAGCTTTTGACAAAACAAAAGTATATCCAGTTTATATTCTCTCTAGAGTTGTTGAGGAAATAAAAGAATTTTGTACAAAATGCATGCCAAATGAGGCGATAGGAGTTCTGCTTGGTTATAAGCTTAAATTCAATAATAAACTTTACACGAAAATTGTAGATTGGGCAACTGGATCTGCTAATATTTCTCCCTATCATGCTGAGTTTACCGAAGAAGGAATTTTGGAGTATCATCTATTTATTGAAGAGCGATATACGAACAACAAAAATAGGCCTCATGTTGTTGGAGTTTTTCATTCTCATCCTTTTGGTACCGATCCTGCATTTTCTGGTATTGACATAAGTACTTTTTCAAATCCTCTATATCTCGAGAACGGAAATATTTTCATCCTCTTAGATCCATTAATTGATGCGTTTAAAGTGTTTGTGATTGAGAAAGATGAAGGAAATTATATTTTAAGGGAAACTGATTGGTGTGAATATTCGCCTCACATCATCTAAGGAGGAAAAAATATCACTATGAGTCCTAAAAATAATTCTGGTGACGAAAAAACTTCAATATCCTTATATTATTTTGAGGAAGATGTCTTCGACAGAACAAGACGCTTTTTCGGCGACGACAAATTAAATATTATAAGAAGAAGTAAGGTTCTTCTTGTTGGTGCTGGCGCTGTTGGTAACGAAGTCGCTAAGAATTTGGGGCTCTTAGGAATTGGGCAACTCAATTTAGTTGATTATGATATGGTTACAAAATCTAATCTAAATAGATGTGTTTTCTTCAGACCTCAGGATCATATGAAAAAATATAAAGTTGAGGCTTTAGCCGAGCGGTTAGGCGAAATATCTAATACTAAAGTTAAGTTTTTCATAGGAAAAATTGAGGAGGCTCCTAACACTATTTGGGATGTCGATTTAATAGCTGTTGCTGTAGATAACAATTACGCCAGATGGTTTATTAATGCAAAAAACCTGTCGCTGGAGAATCCACTACCCATGGTAAATGGTGCTATGGGCCGTGAATTCGTACAAGTTGATGTTCTTTTCCCTCCTTATACAGCATGTCTCACTTGCAGTTGGAGTGAAGACTATTATAGACAAATTATACAAGGTGCAGTGTACGAGAAATGTGATAATTTTTTCATAGATACTCTTCCTAAATTTCCCGCGATAAGTTTTGCAACATCATTAGTTGGAGCTATAATGTCTGTTGAAATCGTTAAGATTTTAGTAGGTCTCTCTAAATTTAAGAAAGATCGGAAGTGGGAACCTAATTTTGAACCCTTAGTTGGCATGTCCATAAAGTATGATTTTGTTAAGCATAATATCTCTCTTTATAAACTAAATAAAAATCCTGATTGTGTTGAGCCGCTTTGCAGAAAAAATATTGAATATTAATAATAATTTTTAGATATTTCATAAGCACAAAATAATTATATTCTGACAATTCACTTTTATCTAAACAGTAGTTAAAAAGGTGTTTTATATGACTGAAGAAAAAAAGGTTACATTATCAGTTATTAAAGCCGATGTTGGAAGTTTAGCTGGACATCATGTTGTACACCCAGACTTAATTGAAGTAGCTTATACACAACTTAAGGAAGCAAAAGGAAAGGGGATCATCAATGATTTTTATGTGACAAATGTCGGCGATGATCTTCAATTGATAATGTTGCACAAGCGAGGGGAAAATGATGAGAAAATCCATGAACTAGCATGGAATACTTTCATGAAGGCCGCTGATAAGGCAAAAGAATTGCATCTCTATGGGGCAGGTCAAGATTTACTTTCTGATGCCTTCTCTGGAAATGTAAAAGGTATGGGTCCTGGTGTGGCAGAACTCGAAATAAAGCTACGACCCTCCGAACCGGTTGTTGTCTTTATGGCAGATAAAACTGAGCCATCAGCATTTAATTTACCGCTATTTAGAATCTTTGCAGACCCATTTAACACAGCAGGTCTTGTAATAGATCCTAAGATGCATGGAGAGGACTTAGAACACACAGGATTCAAATTTAAAGTGTTGAATGTGTACGAGGGTGTTTCAGTTGTCTTAAAGACGCCAGAAGAGATGTATGATCTACTAGCACTCATTGGAAGTACCGATACATACTCAATAGAGCGAATATGGAGGTATGACGATGAGCCAGCTGCAGCGGTCTCTACAACAAAATTAGCTTTAATAGCTCATAAGTATGTAGGAAAAGACGATCCAGTTGCCATTGTTAGGGCACAGTCAGGATTTCCAGCTTTAGGCGAAATTCTTGAACCATTTGCATTTCCATTTTCAGTAGCTGGCGGTATGAGAGGTTCTCACTTCATGCCACTAATGCCTTGTCCTCAACCTAAAGCCAGACCAAGCAGATTTGATGGTCCTCCAAGAATAGTTGCACTTGGATTTAACTTAACAGAAGATAGACTAATAGGTCCTTCCGACTTATTCGATGACCCATCATTTGATTTAGCTCGTGACATTGCAAATCAAATAACTACCTACTTTAGATTACATGGCCCATTCATGCCACATAGATTAGGCGAGAAGGAGATGGAGTATACCACTCTTCCACTAGTCCTGAAGAAACTCAAAGATCGACTTAAGAAAGAAAAATAATAATACGCACTTCACTTCAATAAACTTTAAATTCTTCCTTTTTTCTTTTAACTCATCAAATATAAAATTTGGTGGTATGCCATGAGGTTGCGAGGAGATCTTGTTTGTCAAAAGAAAACTTATTAAACTTCCTCCTTCTGCTAAATTTGTCTATTGGTTAATCTCAGAGTATGGCCCTCTTTCTAGACGGGAACTAGAAAAAATATCTCTAATGCCTCAGAGGACAATTGGTTATGCGCTTAATACTCTTTTAAGGAATGGCTTAATTTTTAAGGAAAAAAAGAAGAATAGAAATGCACACGTTTTATATTATGTAAACCAGTGATGGCAATATTTTCCACATGTTTTTAATACTTATACTGCAAAAATTGCATATGTGAGAGGGATACAAATGTCAATAAAGATATATAATTATCTAACAAAAACGAAAGAAGAGTTCAAGCCGTTAAATTTTCCTCTGGTTAAGATGTATGTATGTGGACCAACAGTTTATGATCACAGCCATGTAGGGCACGCTAGAACTTATATAGCATTTGATGTAATACGACGTTATCTTGAATATCGTGGTTATCGAGTAAAATACGTCATGAATATTACCGATATAGACGACAAAATAATAAAGAAAGCGAATGCTCTTAATGTTTCATATGCAGAAGTGTCAACTAAATATTTATTATCTTTCTTTGAGGATCTACATTCTCTAAATATTAAACCAGCTGATGTGCATCCTCTCGCAACAGCTCATATCCCAGATATGATTGAACTTATTGAACGACTAATTAAGAAAGGGCTTGCTTATGTCGCAGATGGTGACGTCTATTATGATGTTAGAAAATTTAAGGAATATGGTAAGTTATCAAAGCAAAGTATAGAAGATATGAAAGCTGGTGCGAGAATTGAACCAACTGAGAAGAAAAGGTTTCCATTGGATTTTGCCTTATGGAAAGCTGCTAAGCCCGGAGAACCATTTTGGCCAAGTCCATGGGGATATGGCCGTCCAGGATGGCATATTGAATGTTCTGCAATGGTGATGCGTCATCTTGGCGAGCAAATAGACATTCACGGAGGTGGATTAGACTTAATTTTTCCTCACCACGAAAATGAAATAGCTCAAAGTGAAGGTGCTACTGGAAAGCAATTTGCAAAATATTGGATGTACACAGGGCTTTTAACAATTCGTGGAGATAAAATGAGTAAGAGTTTAGGTAACATAATTACAATAAAAGAAGCTCTTAAAAAGTGGGATCCTGGAGCATTACGATTATTTGTCCTAACGACACACTACAGAAGTCCTATAGATTTTAGTGAGGAATCTCTAGAAAGTGCTACTGCATCACTAAAGCGTCTGTATATAGTAAGACAAAATCTTCGCATTGCAATTGAAGAAGCTGATGAAAGAAAAGAACTTAATGATGCCGAAAAGAAATTTATGGAAATCATACGAAAATCAAAAGACGAGTTTATTAAGCACATGGATGATGATTTTAATACTCCACAAGCTCTAGCAACATTGTTCACCTTTGTAAGGCTTCTAAATTTATACCTAGATAAACTAAAAGCAAGATCTGTTATTGAAAAGGCGAATTCATTTTTAGAAGAAGTTATTGACGTTTTTGGAATTCCAAAGGAAGAAGAGGGCATTAGTGTTGATTTCAAAAAACTGCTTGAATTGATAATTAATGTTAGATCCGAGCTAAGAAGAAATAAGATGTACGAACTCTCAGACTTAATACGAGAAAAGCTAAGAGAGCTTGGTATAGAATTGCAAGATACAAAGAAAGGGACTCGATACTACATATTATGAGATAGGATTTTCATAAAGCCACTTAAATTAGTCATTATTTTTTAACTCTGATTCTAATATATTCCAGATAAGTGATGGGCTTTCACATGTTGCTTTTTCCTTAAATGTGGTAACATCCGAAAATGGGTGATTATAGATGATTTACCATGAACCTTCAACTCCTAAGTGCTAAAACGGTGTTATATCACCTATTCTCAAATGTTACCTAAATGTTAACGAAATCTTTTTAAGAATGATGAAGGTTATTTAAAAACAGTTTTTGAGGTGCATTGATTATGAGTAACCCGATAGTTGCATATATACTTCTCTCTGTTAAAACTGGATATGAATACGATGTGCTTGAACAAATAGATGAAATTGAAGAGGTCACCGAAGCTGCAATAACTTTTGGTGAATATGATATCATTGCTAGAATTGAAATAAAAAACATTGGTCAGCTTGATGAAATTGTTACGCGAATAAGAAAAATCCCTGGTGTTGAACGCACATCAACTTTAATTACAACATGATATCTACTATTTTTATATTTCTTATTCTTTGATTTTTAACTGTATTTTTAAAAACATTGATATTGATATTTTAATTATTATCTCGATATAGCAAGATCATAATTTTACTGGGTTGGGTGTCATCTATGCCAGAAAAAAAGATCTTTGATAAGAAAAAGGAATTCTCTGAATGGTATGTTGCAGCAATAGAGAATGCCGAGTTATTGGACCAAAGATATCCTGTAAAGGGGTTTCCTGTATATCCACCATGGGGGTTTAAAGCACTAAGAGCTTTATTTCGTGTTTTAGAAGAGATGCTTGAAAAAGAAGATGACAATCAACCAGTTCTTTTCCCAGTTGTCATACCAGAAGATTTCTTGAAAAAAGAAGCAGAACATGTTGCTGGCTTTGAGGGAGAAGTTTTCTGGGTAACGCATGGTGGTCATACAGCTCTTGCAAAAAAATTAGCCCTAAGACCGACTTCTGAAACAGCTATGTACCCTATATTTGCATACTGGATTAAAAGCTATATGGATTTGCCTTTGAAAATTCATCAAACAGTAACCGTCTACAGATATGAAACAAAACATACGAGGATGTTAATTAGAGGTCGTGAGGTTTTTTGGAATGAAGGTCATGCTGCACATAGAACGTGGGATGACGCATACAAACACGTTGTTAAAGTTTCTGACATTTACAGCCGTTTCTTTAAGAAATTTGGAATTCCTTTTGTATTATTAAAAAGACCAGCTTGGGATAAATTTCCTGGAGCCGACTTTACTGTTGCCTTAGACACCCTTATGCCTGATGGAAGAGCTTTACAAATAGGTACCGTACATCATCTAGGTGAAAATTTTGCAAAAGCTTTTGAGATAAAATATCTAGATAGAGATCAAAAAATGAAATATGTCTCCCAAACCTCATATGGTATTAGTATGCGAGCTCTTGCAGCAATAATCGGTATTCATGGTGATAATATAGGAATTATATTACCTCCTGAGATAGCTCCAATACAAGTTGTTATTGTACCTATACCTTCTAAGAAAGTAGATATTGAAAGTCTTTATGAGTATTGCAATAAAATATATAATACTCTTAAAGAAAATGATATTCGAGCTTATCTCGATCTATCAGATGTCACACCAGGAGAAAAATATTACAAGTGGGAAAGAAAAGGAGTTCCGTTGAGAATAGAAATTGGTGCTAAGGAATATTCCGAGAGTAAAGCAACTATTGTTCGTCGGGACACACGTAAGAGAGAAACTGTTCCTCTAGAACAATTAATCAATAAAATTAAATTGACTTTTGAAACCATGATGAGTGACATGGCAAAAAGAGCAAAAGAAGAATTTGATAAATCCATATCATCAGCTACATCATTGAATGAATTAAGAAAGATCATCTCAGAAAAGGGTGGTTTTGTAAAAGTCCCTCTGTGTGATATAGAAAGCAAAGGGGAAGAATGTGGTACTGTGATCAAAAACGAGTGTGGTGCAGAAGTTCGAGGTGTAACATTTCCAGAACCAGAGCAACCTCCTAGCGGGAGTAAGTGTATAGTTTGTGGCAATAATGCCAAATATTTAGCTTGGGTTGCAAAATCCTATTGATTCTCTAATTTCTCTTTTTGTTTCTTTAGCTCATTAAGAATCTTCTCTGCCTCTTCCAAGCTAACTTCTATGTATATAACTCCTTCATATCCGCAATTTAAACACTTATATGATTCATGTATTAACCAACCACTTATTGATGAGGCTAGCTTAAGCTTTGGGCTCAGGCAGATAGGACATAACTTGATTGTTTTGCCTTTCCTTCTTTTAATTTTTGATAATACATCAAATACCAATTTTAGCACCTACTTTTCTCTAAGCACTATAAATTCTGCTATTTGGATTAATAAACTCTTATATTCATTACTGTTGTCAATGTTCTTTAATGCGTTAATAGCTTTGTTTTTTAATTCAATGCATCTCTTTTCGGCATATTTTATTGAGTTATATTTTTTCATAAGGTTTATTACCTCTTGGACCTCATTATCTGTAGTTTCTTCTCTTGGTTTATTTAAGATTTCAATAACACGAGCCTTTTCATCCGATGTACACTTACTAAGCAAATCAATTACGAGTAAGCTTCTTTTTCCTTCTTTTATATCATTGCCTATAGCCCCTCTTCCCTTTCCCTCTGTAAGGTCTATGATATCATCTCTTATTTGAAAGGCTGGGCCAATATATTTACCATACAACTCAAGAGCTTTTAATACTCCTTCATTTGATTCCTTTGCTATGATAGCCCCTCCTAATAGTGCTGCAGATAAAAGGACTCCTGTTTTCTTCTGTATCATCCTCATATATTCTTCCTCTGTTACATAATCTTTCCTACGGAAGATCATATCGAGTGCTTGTCCCTCAAAAATCTCTAACGTAGTATTTATAATTAGACTTAAAAGTTTGATTTTCTCATTTATAGTATATTCTTCACAGTCAAGAAGATGTTTGATAGCGAAAGAAAACATACCATCTCCTATGTTGATACCATTATCTAATCCATATTTAACCCAAACCGCTGGCATACTGCGCCTTACAGTATCTCCATCCTCGATATCATCATGAACTAATGTGAAATTATGAATAATTTCTATGACCGCAGCGTATGGTAAGGCCCTCCTTATATCTCCTCCAGATAATTCACAAGCTATGAAGGTTAGAATAGGTCTGAGTCTTTTCCCACCTACAAAAATAGCGTACTTCATTGCATCATAAAAATTAGGTATTTCTGTCTGTTCAGGGAATAATCCTCTCATGTAATCCTCAATGAGCTTTACTTTATTAGTTATATAAGAATTTAAACTAATCATAAAAGCTTGCCCTCCTTAAATATTTTCTTATAGGTTGTATAAAACATGTCAATAATATGCTGATATCCTTTTTTCTTAATATATCTTCTTAGGCCTTTAACCATACCTGACCCGTATTGTGCTGCAATTTTAGGTCGCCAAGCAATTTCCTTAGGCACACCCACCCATTCTGCGTATTTTCTAAAAATAACCTTCTTTTCACTCTCAGAAACTTTATATTTAGGATGTATTTTCATTGAAAAGTCAACTAAGTCCTTATCCAGATATGGAAATACTCCCACAACACCACTATGAAATGCAATTGTATCATCCCTATATAGGTCTCTTATCCAAATATTTCTTAAACCGTAAATTGTTGCTTCATGTACAAAGTCCAATCCTATACTTCTTAGTTCTAAATACTTCTGATAACCTGCAAAAATTTCTTCTGATCCAGTGCCAGAAAAGACAATATCAAACCCTTTATTTTTCGCTAACGTGTTTGCTAAATAGAATGTTGTTGCAACAGAGACTCTTATTGGATTAAATTCTTCAGTTGCAAAAATAGCGTTAGGAATGGCTAAATTCAAATCCTCATCGGTTATGATTTTATGATAAAGCTTTAGATTTATTTTCTCCGCTGCTTTCAAACTAAATTCCAAATCTTTAGCTCTCTCAAAACCAACTGATATCCCATACACTTGGGGAGCTACTTTTTTAAGAAGAATAGCCATTGCTGTTGAATCCACACCACCGCTAAATAAAACAGTAACTTTTCCATTTGGAGGTATTCTCTTTTTTATTGCATTTATCATAAATTCGTGCATACTTTCGATGATTTCTTCTTCACTTTTATATTCATTATAAAACTTATAATTAACTTCAGAAATTTCTTTAATAAATTTCATTTTATCATTATCTACAATAATAGCATCTCGTGGAATTAAGGGTGATACATTACTGCTTTGCACAAACTTATACAACACCTTTCTTTCAGAAGATAATATAAGATGCCCATCTTTGAAAGAAAACCAAAGTGGTTTTACACCCAATTTATCTCTCTTTATTATAAACTTTCTTTTATCAACAATTATGACTGAAAAGTTTGAATCAAGAGAATCCATTTCTGTAAGTAAATCAGAGAATCTATTCGTTTGCGAAAAAATCTCATGTATCTTTTCCTCAAACGCCGGCGCGTACTTTAATCCATCCTTAGTAAAGAATAAAGAGTCACTAACTAAGTTATTAAATTTAGAGACGCCAATTTCATCTTTCGAATAAAAGCCTATAAGCACATAGCTACCTTTTATATTTTTCATATCTCTAATTAACTCTTCCTTTTCCTCAACTCTGTAAAATCCTATGTTATTATCAGCTACAACCTTAATGTAGGATACATTTTTCTTATATATCCAAAGCCTAATTGCATAAGCAATTTTTTTTCGAAAACTATTTTTTATTCCATTTACAGGACTTATTAATCCCAGTATTCTACCCATTTTTAAC
>JAGGXT010000358.1 GCA_021162905.1 Candidatus Odinarchaeota archaeon
ACAAAATAAATATAGTACCACATACGACATATTTATTGAAAAATTATATAATTTCTTAGTGAGTGGAAATGTACTTTTTGATAAGACCTGACGCAGAACTCGTGTGGAGAGATAAAGAGGTACGCAGAAGATTATCTAGATATTATGATATTTTAAAGAATAAGCGCATAGCTAGGTATTTAATTGCAAAGAAGACTCCCGCTGAGGAAACTGATAATTCTCTTGACATGTTATGGGATGTTCATAACGAGACTCGTAATCGTTTCCTTCAACTTCTTGAAGATATAGACAAAAATAAAATATCTTTATCTTCACTTGAAAGTCCCAAGTTCTCGTTTCTAGATTTAAAAATAAAAATTGCAAATGAAATGCTAAAAAAGTGTAATTTCTGCGAACGTAAATGTGGAGTAAATAGATTAGATAATGAAATTGGCGTTTGTGGCGTAGGATATTTTCCTAGAGTATCTTCCGCATTTTTACACATGGGCGAAGAAGCTCCTTTAGTACCATCAGGTACCATCTTTTTCGCAGGGTGTCCTTTTAAGTGTGTCTTTTGCCAAAATTATGATATAAGTCAATTCCCTGATAATGGGGTAATTACTACTCCTATCGATCTTGCAAAAATTGCTGATGATTTAAAATCTCGTGGAGCGCGCAATATAAATTACGTTGGTGGAGATCCAATTCCAAATTTACATGCAATCCTAGAATCATTAAAATTCCAAACAAAGAATGTAGCTCAACTTTGGAACAGTAATCTGTATAATTCAGTAGAATCATTAGAATTGATATTGGATGTAATGGATATTTGGTTGCCTGATTTTAAGTATGGTAATAATAAATGTGCCCAGCGTCTTTCTAAGGTACTTAATTACTTTGATGTTGTTTCCCGAAATCATAAAATTATTAGTGATTACGGTGGCGAAATAATAATACGTCATCTTGTACTACCGAACCATGTGGAATGTTGCACTTTCCCCATTTTAGAGTGGATAGCTAAAAATGTTCCTAATGCTTTAGTGAACGTTATGGAACAATACAGACCTATGTGGGAGGTTCATAAAAACGAAAGATATAAGGATATCAATAGAAGACCAACATCCAGTGAGATGAAAAAGGCCTATGAGTATGCTGATAGTCTTGGTATCGTATGGCGACCAGTGAGCTAGTTGAAGGGATATATATGAGCAAATCACTGAAACAAGAACTTAACAATCGAATTGCCAAAATACTTGGTGTTAAAACATTCAAAGAAAACGTAAAAACATTCTATCATTATAAAATCATAGGAGATATTGCAATTTTGAAAGTTAGTGAAGACCTTTATCAATATCGGAAACAAATTGCCAAGGCGATCCTTGATATCTTTAAAGGTAAAATTCGAAGTATCATTTATTTAGAAGGAATAGAAGGAGAAAAGCGACAACCAAAAGCAGAAGTACTTGTTGGCGATAAAAATACGGAAACTATATATCGTGAGTATGGATACATGTTTAAATTTGACGTCCTAAAATTAATGCTATCATTGGGGAATAGCCAAGAAAGAAAACGTATGGCTACAATATCAAATCATAATGAAGTTATTTTAGATATGTTCGCTGGGATAGGTCAGTTTACAATTCCTATTGCTGTTCATTCGAAACCAAAACGAATATTCTCAATTGATATAAATCCCGATGCATACTATTATCTTATTGAAAACATATTTCTAAATAAAGTTGACAATATAGTGTTCCCCATTTTAGGAGATTCCAATATCGTAGTTCCGCGTCTGTTTAAAGAAAATATGTTTGACAGAATAATTATGGGATATTTTAAAGGCACGTTAAATTTTCTTCCAGTTGCGTTAAAAGTTGTAAAGAATAATGGCATAATACATTTTCACGATATTTTTCCTAAAAATGATCCAATTCGTATAGCAAAGGAGAAAGTTTTTGAAGTTATTAAGGGATATAATATGACACCTATATTTGAATATGCCAATGTTGTGAAATCATACTCGCCTAAATTTGATCATGTTGTGTTGGATATTAAAGTTAAGAAAAATAATTAATCATAAATCTATTGAATTATATCAGGTGATCAAAATGCCTTATAATAATGAAAGTTATACAGAAGGAACACCTTGGCTTGAAGAGCTTCATGAAGAGCAAATTGAAAAAGTCTCTCCATTGTATGTAGGGGCCGCAGGATTAGTTGCCTACTTTACTTCGATTTTCATAGCACAGCTTATTATATCTGATTGGCAGTATAGTCAGCAAGTTGCAATGCTCATTGCAGAAGCCCTTCTTGGTCTTATACCATTATATCTCGTATATCAGAGATATAAGAGATCTATAAAAATAAAAGAATTTATGAGATTAACTTTCTCAAAGAAAGCTGGGATAATTGGTGTAATATTTGGAGTTGCTCTTTTCTTTCTTGGGATTTATTTAACATATCTCTTATTTGAGCTTCTAGGCCCGAGTCCTATAGTTGAAGAAGTAAATGAAAGTATGACACAGTTAATATTAAGCTCACCAACGAGTGCAATACTAACAGCTATCGCTCTTGGTAGTGCAGGAGTATGGGAAGAAATATTATTTAGAGGATTATTTCTTAGGGCTTTAGAAGAAAAATATAATTTTAGAGTGGCACAAGTGGTATCAGCAGCATTTTTTGGTCTAGCTCATTTTGATCCAACTGGCGTATACACAATTGTAACATTTATTTACGGAATTATAATAGCTGAAGTTTACCGAAAGTGGAAAACATTAATAGCACCAATTTTTACTCATGTAACTTTGAATTTAACTGGATTTATAATAATTTTATTATTTGGATGAGGGGATTTTTCTTGAATGAGGAAATAGAAAAGATATTAAAAGCTGGGAAAATAGCAAAAGATGTCATGGAGTATGGTTTGTCCTTAATGAGACCCGGGGTATTATTATATGAAATTTGTACAAAGATTGAAAAGCGGATAATAAATAATGGTGGGATGCCAGCGTTTCCAGTAAACATATCTATAAATAACGTTGCGGCTCATTATACATCTCCAATAGGTGATAATAAAAGACTTGCAAAGGGCATGTTAGTTAAATTAGATATTGGTGTTCACGTTGATGGATATATCGCTGATACAGCACGTTCCATAGTAGTTGGTGGCAAAATGTCCGAAGAACAAGAAAGGCTTATTCGTGCATCTGAAAAAGCTTTACTTGCTGCTGAGAAGAAAATACGTGCTGGTGTGCGAATTTCAAACATAGGTCGTGCGATAGAGGAGGCTATTAAATCAGAAGGTTTTATTCCTGTCTATGATCTATCGGGTCATACGATACAAAGGTACAAAATACATGGTGGGCTATCAATACCCAATCATGGTACACCTTCTTTGTTGTCTCCAAAGCTAAAAGAAGGCATGCTTATTGCTATAGAGCCATTTGCTACAACTGGTAAATCTGGAAGAATAAGAGAGAATAGTCATGCCTATATTTTTAGCATTCGCACGACTAATTATAATGGTCCAGATAAAGAATTAGTCCAAGAATTATATAATAGATTTAAAACACTACCGTTTGCTAGTAGGTGGATAACCTGGCTGAAAAAACGTGTTGTTGAGTCAAAATTGAATTTTCTCTCAAAAAGTGGTGTTCTTCATAGATATCCTGTCCTGATCGATGTAGACAATGGTATTGTTTCCCAAGCAGAGAACACATATATAGTTACGCGCGACGGTTTCATAAAAGTAACAAATGAGGACTATGTGGTATTAAGATAACCTCCTATTAGAAAGTAATAAATAACTCGACAAATAAAAGATATTTTAGAATAGAGCATTTGGGGTTGAAATAATGGAAAATAAACCATGGAGAGTTATAACAGTTGATGTAGAGCCAAGACAAAAGGCCTTTAGAATAGGAATATCTCCTGATACGAAAATTGGTGATGTCATAAAAACATTAGTTGAAAAATGTCGTGAGGAGAATATAGACATTGATAAGTGGGCAAAAACAAAAGTAGGCGAGCAACATCCAGAGTTCGTAATAATTAGAAAGGCAACATCTGAAATTCTTCCTCCAGCTTTAACATTCGAGGAGCTTCAACCACCAATTGAAGAAGATGAGGAATTTCTTATAGATGTTCGCGCAATTGTGGGATAATAATGCAATATCTTCCTCCATTACTAATGAATAAGCGGATTAATGTTCAAATTAATTTATTTTTTAGTAGAATGGCATCCTTTTATAAATCACGTAGATGGGTTTGGGAAAATCCTAAGATTTCTAAAGATTATTGGGTAAATAAAGACTATGAATTACGTGTGATTAAGAGGTATAATGATGGGGCGTATAATGTTCTAAAATATATCATAAACAACCTTCCGAGCTATTCGAAAAAACCAAGTAAAGTTGAAGATTTATCAGCGATATCATATATGCATAAAATATTAATCTATATACCGAGAGAATATCCTGCATCTTTAGTTAATATACGATTCAAAGTAGAAACTCCTCTTTTTCATCCAAGAGTATCTCCTTTTGGCTCATTAAGAAATATATGCTATGTTGTTATGGGCGAAATTGATAGAGTTTTGGAGGATTTAATTTTCTTTTTACTTCTTAAACCAGATAGAGTTAGACCTCCAGCTTTATATCCGAAAGAAGATTATGGCCTGAATCGCGAAGCAATGTTATGGTACCAAAGAAATTATAAGAAAGTAGTAAACTTTCTTGAGACTTTATGGGACAAAAGACATGAAAAAGAACCTCTAAGTGTTGAAAAAATAAGGGAGAAGAAGAGAGAGGGAGGTATTGTGTTTATTGAATGATAAATTAGAGGATCATTTCAGCGAAGAGGAGCAAGAAATAGGAGAAAAACGTAAGGTTGTGATAATTGATGAAATTAATTTGCCAATTATTGAAAAGCCTCCACCCAATTTTTTCCCCTCAAAGTATAAGATAAAAATACATAAAGCTTCTAACTACAAAAAATATATTTTAAGTAGTACTAAAGAGGGGCCATGATGAGTTTATTTAGCTTCTTCGTTCAAAAAAATAAAGGAAATATATTAAGGAAAAATAAAACCTATACTCAAGATGAAACCATAATTCTAACACTTGACATCTCTAAACTACCTGTTGGTACATATATATTAAAAATCATGGATCCCTATAACAGAACAATATACCAACAAAAAATCAGTAGGGAAAGTAATCGTATTGTTGGAAAGTATATTCTCTCAATACCCCTTTCGGAAAGTTATCCAGATGGCATATACTCTGTTTATGTAATAAATATTGCTTCTGGATCTACTTTTAAGGAAACTTTTATTGTAAAAAACCCATATTTTTCAAAACGTGAAATAGTTCTTTTTAACTATTTTAGAATAATTAATTATAATGGGCAAGAAATATTCGATGTTTATGCTAGAATAGTTAAGCCTCCCCATATCCCTACGGTTCAAGAGATAAATTCTATAACGCCTCTTAATTTCACTCCACTAAGAGAAGAAACCGACTTAGACGGAAATGAATGGCTAGTTGCTAATTTTGAGAAAATTGATGAGAACAAGTCTATAGATATAGGATATAAATCGAAAATTACTCTTCTAAGGAGGTCCTATATTCCAGCAAAGCTTTCACCCTCAGATTATAAAAAATACACCAATAGTGAACCATATATTGAATCAGATGACCCAAGAATTATTAGGATAAGCGAATCTCTATATCATCGCAATTTTTATCAATTTATTAAAAACATTCAAAAATGGTTACATAAGAATATCTCCTATAGGGAGATGCCTAGTGAAAATGGAGCTCTTTTTGCTTTAAAAAATAAAATAGGTGACTGTACAGAGTTTTCTTCTCTTTTTGTTGCAATCTGTAGAGCTGCAAACATACCATCAAGATTAGTTGCAGGTATTGCAAAAGGGAAAAAATGGGAAAATCATGCCTGGGCAGAGTGTTATTATGACGGTAAGTGGATAGCTGTTGAACCCACATGGAAAGAATATGTAGGTCTTTTTGGTTATTTCACAAATAGAATCACTCTTCTTTATGGTAATTGGATGGGGGATTTCATTACGAGGGATTTTTCTATAAGATACCGATATCATGTTAAAAGGAATAAGGAAAGAATAAATTTTTCAAGAAATATAAAGATATTAAATTATCATTACGTACAAGAAAAAAGAAAAGTGTAATTATTCTTCTTCTCCAAGCTCTCTCAGCAATCGCAAAAGCACAAGTTCTGAAATCTTTTTAAAACCTTCTATAATCCCAATACCCCTGGGAGCTACTGTTTCAAAAAAGGCGTCTGCATGGTCAAATATCTTTTTTATGAGATAAACTGGTGCCGCATTAGGCAGATCACGTTTATTGATGAAAACAACCATTGGCAGATCTTTTCCTATTTCTTTTCCTAGAATTTTTTTGGTAAGTTTCTTAAGTTCTTTATAGCTTTCTAAGTTATCTTTAATTCTTGTCATCTGAGAATCTGCTACAAAAATAAAACCATCCGCATATTTCACTTGCTCTAACACTATAGCACGTCTATCAGAATACTGTTCTTGACCGGGAACAGTATAACAATGAAATAAAACTTGGACTTTGCTTTTTTCATCCTCAGGTAAGATTACGAATGGAACAAAATCGAACATCATTGTAGAACCTTTTTCGTCCTCTATCTTAATTAGCTCACCTTTTTTAAGAAACGGTACATTATTATATATGTATTCTAATGCTGTAGTTTTTCCGGCCTCTGAAGGTCCCCAAAATATAAAGAATATATGAATCTCACTATCTTCTTTCTTCATTTAGCTCCCTCACTAAAGGGAATTAAAAATACTTGGTGGTATCCCTAATTTTACTAAATGTTTCGAGACATTGTCATATAGTCCTTTGTTAATCATTTCAAGCAAATCTACTGGGATTCCCAATTGTACAAGTTTTGATTTTAAGGCCCCGCTCTTTGGTATCAGTTGTTGCGCTCTTTTCATAGTTTCTACCATTACGGTATTAAAGAATGCGTTATCTATGAATCCTTGTTTATATAGCATCGTGCAATCATTTGCCATGCATCGAAGTCTTTCGGTTGCCTTATTTAGTCTAATATACTCTATAAGAGCACTATTTCTCATTTCCAATTCTTCTCGTGTTAAATTCATTTTTATCTTTATTCTTGATTCTTGAAATAAGCCTCTAAAAAGGCTTCTCAACAAACCCATATTAATCACCGATTAATCTCGGTCAAAAACATAATATGACTTATTTTATGGAAAATGTACTCCCTATCCATAGATAATAC
>JAGGXT010000148.1 GCA_021162905.1 Candidatus Odinarchaeota archaeon
ATGGAGCAGATATAGCAGAAATCGCGATAAATCTAGCAGTAGAAGAACCATAATTACAAAATGTCGCTAAGAAAGCCTCGTATTTCAATGCAGGATGAATTAGGGATGAGGTGGTAGGTTTCTTTAGACCAAATTCTAAATATCTTGATGCATAACTTAAACTACGCAATAAAATCAACAAGACACTCTAAATACAATAACAGGTACGCTTCGCAGACGCAATAATGGAATATGTCAAAGAACAACAATCCAAGGAGGCTAAGAAAATGAAAAGGGTGAATAAATTCCGCTTAAGACCATCTGAGGAGCAAGAGAAGGCTTTGTTCAGCTTATGCGAGATGTCGGCAGTGTTATGGAACAAGCGTATTGTTAGGAAAAAGACTTTATACAATATTATTATTTAAAAACTTCAAGAAAGAACCCTTTCGATTATTTTCTTGCTTTTATCGTTCACAACATCTACTTTGTTGGGTGGACAGAACACAAATAATTTTGCATCTACCTTAAACTGTGCTGTCGCAAGAGGAGATACCTCATCTAAAGGTTTGATATCTCCGTCTCTCATTTTAATAAGAATTTTCTTTTCTTCTCCTTCAGAATAAATGTCTGGCGACTTATAAAGTGGTATTTCAATTATACGAGGGTAAACTATTATGTTATATTCTCTAGTATTAACAGCTTTTGCAATTTCTGCTTCAAGCTCTCGTATTTTTTGAAAACGCTCTTTAGCAGGAGCCTCCAAAAGCTTTGAAAAAGCAACTCTTATATTGTATGAAAGGCTCTGCCAGTTTCTCTCAAAACCTCTCTTTAATAGCTTTCGCTCGTAGAATTTCTTAATAATCTCTCGAGCCACTCCTTTTGATTTTTTATAAATCGTAAACAAAAATATTTCATCTGTAAGAGATATGTAATATCTTAGAAATTCAGTATCGTTTCTTGAGTATCTTAAATCTTCTTTATGTATAACATTCTCTTTGAATGCATATTCAGCAACCTTTACTAGCATAGCATCGGTAATGGCACGAACATGATGTTGATATACTTGAGTATGCATTAGATATCTAGCCAGTCTAAAACTTTCTAACGAATCTTTTCCTTTCTCCAAAACAACTAGCCGCGAATATTTAGGATAGTGCACCATAGATAATGTGTGAATAACTCTATGGAAATCAAAAATGCCATATGCAACCCCACAGTGATATGAATCTCTACGAAGATAATCAAGTTTGTCAGCATCAAGAGGTCCACTAATGATATCTCGCTCTACGCTTTGTAAATTACAATCCCCAAGCAATTTAATTACATCCTTATGGATATTATCAAATGATTTACCACTAAATCCGTCTCCCTCAAGAAATGATGCTATTTCTCTATCATTTCTAATTATTTCAAGAGTTATAGTCTCATGAGTTATGTCCTCATTCCAATCATTTGCAATCAACAAGATATTCTCGAAAGCATGAGAAAACGGTCCATGACCAATATCATGGAGTAAAGCGGCTGCCCTAATTGATTCAATATTGTCTATCTTATGATCCTGAGATGTTGCATTTAAGCGAGATACTATCATACTTGCTACATTCATAACACCTAAGGAGTGTTCAAACCGCGTATGAGAAGCACCAGGGTAAACAATATCAGTCATAGCTAACTGTTTTATTCTTCTAAGACGTTGAAATGCAATAGTGTCTACAATTCTTAGCTCACGTTCACTAAGACCAATATATCCGTAGATAGGATCACGAATAATACTGTATTCGAAATCAACATCTGAAAGCTGCATATATTCCCCTCACAGAAAAACTAAATTAAAGACAAGGCTTTTAAAAGATCCTCTGCATTATGTACAGCACCAATATCCAGTAGCGACCAACCATACAAAGAAAAAGCTTTCTTTACCTTTGTGAAATCATCCAACTCATCTACTCTTAAATCACCCGCAGCAATTACAAAGTGTAGTTTAGCAGCATCAGCCAACTTTTTATAATCCAAATCTGCATGACTCTTGCAGGTTATTATTATTCTTTTCAGTATCTTTGATTCGTCTGGATTCAGAGTTTCTACATCCCTAGCAAATTTTCGTCCGTCCTCTGTGAGATAATAATCATAACGCACCCAATTTTCTCCAAGAATGACCTCCTCTTTCACAAAGTTAAACAAATTTGCTTTAACAAGGCTATTATAAACATCAACGCTATACGGGCCATAGTAATGAGGGACGTATACTGTTTTTATCAAATTCTTTACAAACGCAAAATAGAGTAGTTTCTGTATGACAGTTCTGCCGTGTATGAGTTCATCAGCATAGAAGATTGCAGTAATTAGTGCATCGATAATTCTCATTGCTCAATCACCTTGATATTCTCTCCACATTTTACACTAATCTATAATCAATTACATAAGTACACTATAAAATTTTCTACAAAATTTTTCCATACTCCTGAATACTTTGCACAGCTCACATGCTTTAAGATGATCTTACTAGGGTCTGTCCGCTGTGAGTTTTAAAAATAAAAAAGGCAAAAGAAATTTAATGACTTTTGTCAATCCATATATCCTTAAGACCCCTCGCAATCAGAACACCAATTTCCGTAAGATACACCTTACCATCATCTGTTAAAACAACTCTTTTCTCTTCTATATGTCTCTTGAATATGTCTTTATCGCCAATTTCTCTAATAGGAATCGCACTATCGGGAGAAGTCGCATCTCTATCCAAAAGGTTCACAAGAACAAGATCCTCTTTGGACAATTTCTCTCCGAACATATTCTTAGCCACATTCTTCATAAATTCGCTATAGAAGTCATACCAGAATATCTCATAGCGTCCGATTTTCTTCATCTTTATTCTTTCGCCAGCTATTACGAGTTTCATAAGCCTTTTGTTCACACTTACATGGTTTATGCCTAAGATGTTAGCCAATTCTGTAGCAGTTCTTGGCTCTTCTTTAACAAGTGCCACTAATAATTCATCAATCTCACTCTCATGCTCCTTATTTAATAAAACACCAAACCATCAAGTCGATGCCGTCGTTATTACCTGTAAGGATAGGCTGACTAGGTTTGGTTTTGAGTATCTCGACTTC
>JAGGXT010000221.1 GCA_021162905.1 Candidatus Odinarchaeota archaeon
AATCAGTGGTTCTTTCTTCATAATGAAGCCCGCCTATTTTCTTTCGAAGCTCATCTAAAATTTTTTTTATTATATCATCACATGTAATATTACTATCACTCGTATTAAATCCAGCAGCTGTGGAGTGCCCACCTCCATAACCCACTATATATTTTTCTAAGGATTGAAAAATATCTCTTCCTAAATGAATTCCAGTTGTCTTATAAAAGTTCATTGTTGATCGTGCACTGACTATAATTTCATTCTTCCTTTTAGAGCAAACGATAGCTAAGTCAGCACCCAAATCAAGTAGACTTTTACTAACTATTGCTTCATAGGATCCTACCTCTGTTGTTACAACAATCCATTCATTTATTCTAAATAAGGATAAGCGTTGAGCTGCTTTTAATTTGGCTATACGTACAGATAAAAGTTCATCTTGCTTTAAAACTTCTAAAGCAGAATTATAATTAGCACCGTATTCGATTAGTGATTGAACAACGAAAAATACTCGATTATTAGCAAAAGAAAAACGAGCGGTATCATAGAGAATTCCAGTTAGAAGAGCTTGAGCTTCTGCTAAACTTATAGAGTATTCGCTTTCTTCCATTAAGAAGAAAACAATTTCAGATGTTGATGTTGATTCATCATCTATTAATATCAACTCAGGAACCCTTGCATTTTTAGAAAAGGATGAGTGTTGATGATGATCTATTATAGAAATAAGTTGATCTTCAAAATTAAAACATTTACCGATACTACCCAAATTATTGGGATTATTAGTATCTACCAATAATATCATATCATATGCCTTGGTACAGCTATTACGAAATATCTTCATGTCAAGTAGATCAAGTATTTTCTTAGAGATAGACTTAACACTTTCAGCGTAAATATCTGACAAGATTTTCATTTCTTTAAAAAAGTTAGAAAGAACATAAGCAGAACATATAGCATCGGGATCCGCGAGTCGATGTAAAAGTATAGCAACAGATTTAGGAGACTCTTGAATAAATCTATTGAGATACTTCCTTGCTTTTCTTTTTACTTGATCCTTCCAATCGATAGGCATCTGCAATCTCTCTTAATCTTTTTTCAAGACACTCAAAGGCTATATCAAGAGCTTCTGTTTCGAGCTTCTCTTTAATATCTCTAAAAAGGGGAGATAATGTGAGATCTATGTCTATTGTAACATCTAATGTTTCATCATGCTCTATAGATACTGTTACATCAATGTCATATACGTTTTCTTTTCCAATTTTTGAAAAAATATAATTTCTAATTCTTTTCTCCACAAGTTCTGCAATTTCTTCAATAGTTTCAAGAGTTAGCTCAGGTAATCCTATATCAGTTACTGATCGTTTTGACATTGCTCATCCAGCGCCACTTGTTTGTAGTGTCTCCCTTAAGTTTTCTTCTATTTTTTTCAACTTTTTCTGCACATCTTTAATTTGCCCATCTAATCGCTGAATATAAACTTCTAAAGACTCTTTTCTTTGTAAAAGTTCCTCCTTTAAATTTAGAGGATCTACTTTTACCAACAAAGTTCCAATTCTTTTGTAAACTTCCTTTCCAGATGGATCATCACCAAGATAATTGAGAGCTTGTTTAACTTGCTCTAATTCAATTTGAATTCTCGTTTTTGTATCAACTAAATTAGCTAAAGATTGTTGTAGCCTTTGATAATCAGTTAACTGTTGCCTTGTGGCTGGAGATATCTCACTCATGGATTTTACCACCTCTCTAATTTTGACATTTATTTGATAGTTTCCAAAATATTTTGAGCTACTTTTATTAGTCTTAAGTATGAATTCATAGCAGCTCTAAGAGCCGTTGTATCTTTTGCATTAATTAATAAATAAATTTTTGTACCATTTAGGCTAAGTGTTATATTTGTTCTTTTTGATGGTATATCAACTTCTTCTGGCTTTATAGAAGTAAATATAGTTTTTGCGAAATCTTCGCTTTCAAATTCAATAATTATCTCGGACTTTGCTTTGTACATGCTTTGGCACTTCCATAAGAACTATCCGTAAAATAGGACCTACATCAAAGAACCTATCCTTCTGTCTGATTTTTATTTCAATCCTTATCTGGCTATTAATTTTTGTTGCATAAGAAAAAGCTTGACCGTCCTTAACCATAGATATTGAGACTATTGGTTCATATCCAAAAAAAGAAAACATGCTCTTTAATAGATTGTATGACCGATCAGATTTATCTATTGAATCTATGTAGTAAAATACTTGTTTTAATCTAATTCTAGCTTTTTTATATGGAGATTCCCTCAACTCTCTTCTAAGAACCACCCCTTTTATGTAAACTATAGGGGATATCTGAATGAGTTTTCTTTCACGAATTTCATAAAGATTTATTTTTCCAGGATTTCCTTTCCACGTATTTACAATTGCTACTCTATTGCAATCATTTTTAATAGCATATGCAGCAACATCCATGAGATTCATCGTTCCACGATTTGTTGAGAGAGCATTAGGAATTATACTAACTAAATCCTTCACGAAAGACCTAACTCTTCTTGTTGGATATCTACTTGTAGTTATCAGAATCCCCAATACCAACACCAAAAACAGATTAATTTGCTATAAAAATTAAGAAGAAGTATGCGTAGGCCTTACCATACGAACAAGTCTTGTCTCTGGCTCGTAAGCACCACCAGCAAACTTAAGACCACACTTTCGGCAGTACCATATTCCTACTGCAATTCTTTTTACTTTGATAGATTGACATCTAGGACATTTATGTAGACTCCTAGATTTTTCTTCAACGGCCTTAACTCTTTTTCTTATAGTAGAGCCATATCTAGCGCCAAATCTTCCTGTTACACCTACCTTTTTAGTCCTCTTTGTCATTTGAATGCCCTCCTGGGAACAACTTAAACAATTCTTTAGATATTTTTAAACTTTCCTCTATAGAATATCGGATATCATCTAGTGTTAAATATCCAGGGCTCCCCTTTTGTATGCTTACTATATATCCATTTTCATCTATGGAGACTGTAAACCTAGCATCCATAATGTTCTCCTCTTCAAAATTTGGATCAAGTACTAAAATATTGCCTATTTTTGCCCATGTCAATGAAACTACTTTATTATTTACTGGCAAAGGAAATTTCTCTTCTAAGATCTCAACTGAGCCTCCCTCTTTTACTTCTACTTTAGGTATCTTCGTGGTAAGCAAAGCAGATACAACAGCTAATGTGGATGCATCAAAGAGATTTCCAGCATGGTCTATTACATAAATGTCAGCAAAGACTGTGTATACTTTTTCTCCAGGAATTATACAAAGTTTTTTAGTATCAATAACATTAGCATGTCTAATTCCTCTATCAACAACTCTTGCTAGTTCAATTGAATTCTCATCTGGAGGCCCTGGTTCAAAAAACGGCGAGGCCGTAGGCACAAATTCAGCATTAACCACAAAAAGGCCCTCATCAGGTGTATCGGGAAATGGAGGCCCTATACTAATTTTCACACCAACAACAACCTTAGTGTCTCCTAACTCAACATATGCTGACCCTTCAGCTTTGCCTATGTAATCTGTAAGTATTTTGATCTTCCTGAATTCATTTAATTTTCGTCCGTCTATACGCGTTCCTGATGCTACAGCCTGGAATATTTTTGTTTTTTCTATTTGAGTTGGAATAAAACCCATATATGACATAGATATTACCTCCTGTTGTTATTGCCACTTAACACTTCCTCTCGTATCTTCAGATACTTTTCTCTTAACGCTTGTTTCTGAAGATTATATATTTTCATAATAGCATTGACCCCTAATTCGATGGCTTTATTGAACTCCTCCTTAGTAAGATTGCCATCCATCTGTAGTAAAGTAAACCTCTTAAGTTGAGGCATCATAGCCATAGGGATATCCGCTTCACCCTCTTTATCTTCAATATCGCATAAATCTACAATTATAACACCATCAGCTTTTCCTACAGCACAGCCAGCAACTAGATCACGCATTGGAATTCCGGCATCAGCAAGCGCCAAAGACGCTGCAGTAACACTAGCACATCTAGTTCCTCCATCCGCTTCCAATACTTGAATATAAACATCAATAACCGATCTTGGGAAGAATTCTAGAAAAATCGCAGGTTCAAGAGCTTCACGAATTATTTTTGATAGTTCAATCTCCCTTCTACTAGGTGCTGGGCTTTTTCTTTCTTGAACTGAAAAAGATGCCATACGATACGTGCATCTTAATATAGCTCTGTCTGGTAGAGCCATATGTTTCGGATGCAATTCACGCGGGCCATATACGGCTGCTATTATTTTATTTTTTCCTTGCCGAATAAACGCCGAACCATCAGCATTTGCTAATATACCAACTTCTAATTTTATCTCTCTCAATTCATCAGATTTTCTTCCATCAACCCTTAAACCGTTTTCATCAATAAGTTTAACTTGAGACTTACTCATTTGTTGCACCTCTTTGAGATAACTTACTTTTTTCCTCAGTTATAAGCATCTTTATTCTATCAGTCAACCCCTCAGTATGAGCCTCTCTTTCAATTTTACGTATACATTTTACAACAATCATCTCATATTCTGGATTAATACACGATACCCAAATAACACCATTTTGTCCTATTTTTATTTTACAACCAGTTTCCTTTTTAATGAGATTGATCATAGATCCCTTTCTTCCTATTAATCTTGGAATTCTGGTTGGATGGATGTAGTAAAGCATGCCACCGTGCAATTTACCAAGTCCTCGATCTTTTGTGGATAATATAGGCATCTCTACTCTACTAAAAGCTACTATTTTCGCATGAATAACATCACCGATATCAAAATATCTTGTTAATTCATCTTTAATTATATCAAATTTCTTATTTATAGCTAAATCAACAGGCAAAGTGGCTAAATAAGCTGAATTTATGTCAACCTTCCATGAGGTTAATGAGTAATCAACAATAGTACCTATAACCAAGTCACCTACGCGTGGAATATATTTTCCTCTTAAGGGAACAACAAAAACTGTATTTCCTTTTACTTCTACTAAACCTATTTGTGTTGCAAACAATTTATTACCAATTCTAACAACATAATCTCCTGGCTTAAAATTTCCCTCAGCCAAAACATCGCCAGGGACTACTATTGCTTTTCTTTCAACAAGAAGGGGCAACTTTCTCACCTCATTTTCTTTCTATTATTTTCACACTAGCCTTGCCAGAAGTCATTTTGTTTATTTTATCTAAAAATGAAGAATGCAAACCTGCAGGCATTTCTGTAACAGCTTTCCATGCACCATTAGGCAACCATTCCTCATTAATTACACGACCAAATTGTTTTACAATACCATAAGCCTTTCCAGTGAATTGAGGAGGTATTAAAATCTCAACAACTAAAGTTTCTAACCTAATAGGAATAATTGCTCGAATAGCTTCAACAACCTCTTTAACCAAGTCATCGGTGGGTTTAAATGGGTCTATTGAAACCTTGGCTTGTTCAATTGCTTTTCTTATACGCTCGGGAGGATGGGGCATTCCAGTTTTCGGGTTAATTCCATTTCTGGAAATAATATGTACTACTTGATTTAATTTCTCCTCAATTATCCTTCGTCTCTGTTCCGCTGTAAGTTGCAATTCACCCTCAATTAATATTTTCTTAGCTACTTCAAAAACATCGTCCGTACCAAAAACTCGTTTTAATTCTTCTTCAGATGCTTTTTTCCCTTTCCTGGCATCCTCAAATATATAATATCCTTCTAAAATATCTCTTACATCAACATCCCTATCTTTTCTGAAACGCCATGCTAAGTCAGGATCTACTATAATTTCAAATCTTTTATTCCCCTGAACATATCTAGCTATTATTTTTCCTCTTAGATCAATCCATTTCTCACCACGTATTGCTCCAGACATACAAAGAACCCCCTATATTTTCATAGATTGCATAAATCATTATAATAATGACAATGATAAGATTGCGTACTCTAATAAATTAAAGAACTAGAATTACCTTATCTTATATTGTTTTTAGATACTCTAATTTTTCATCATCTGATAATTTTCTGAATTTTTTATCAACCATCTTAATATAAGCTATTTCAACATTATCTACGGTTAATTTAAGCTGTGACACTTCAGATAATATTTTTAGAGCAAGTTTTATTGCATCTTCAACATTTATATTATCATTATATGATTCTTCTAATTTCATTTTAGCATCATGCCCTCCAGATCCAATAGCTGTAGCTTTATAGCCCCAATAAGCGCCACTAGGGTCTGTCATAAATAGTTGGGGCTCTCTATCAACTCCAGCTATAAGCAAAGAGACACCAAAAGGTCTAACTCCAGCTCGCTGAGTATATAACTGTTTTATGTCACATACTCTTTTTGTTAGAAGCTCTATGTCAATTGGTTCATCATATAGATAACGATGACTTTGAGCCTCAACCCTTGCATTATCAATTAGTATTCTAGCATCAGCTGTTAACCCTGCTATGGCAACACCTACATGAGAGTCTACGATAAAGATTTTTTCAATAGAACTTGGTTCTTGTAAAGGAGATACCCTTTTTTCTACTACAAGAACTACCCCATCAGATGCTCTTATTCCGATGGCAGTAGTTCCTCTACGAACAGCTTCTAGAGAATACTCTACTTGATACAATCTACCGTTAGGAGCAAATATCGTTATTGCTCTGTCATATCCAAATCCTGTTGGGGGATACATCAGTAAATTCCTCCTATGTATTAATAACAATGAAACAAATTATTTATTTATTATTGGCATCATATCTCATAGTTCTCATAATAAAATGCCAAAATTTCATTTTTAATGTTTTAGTGATAATATATTATAATTTTATCTTTAAATCATTTTTATTGGATTCTTTTCAAATTATTTACTTATCTTTCTTGCGT
>JAGGXT010000326.1 GCA_021162905.1 Candidatus Odinarchaeota archaeon
GATATTATACTAACTGTTATGAAAAAGATTATCAAATTCGAAAAATAAATATATAATCAGATAATTTTATTAGTGATTATTTAATTAAGGCGCCAGCAGGGGTGCATGAAATGAAGTTATATGAAATCGCAGCAAGAGCTATAAAGATTCTTCAGGAATCGGGACCAGAAGGTATCCATAGCAACGAATTAATTCAGAAATTGGGAATTCCGAGAAGAAGGATATATGATATAATTGCAGTATTTAGTGCTGCAAATCTTATTAAAGTTAAAAGGGAAAAAGGCGGGTCAAGATTATATTGGATGGAATCCTTGCCCGAACCATCTAAAAAGATATCACAGTTAGTAGATCTTGTTGAGAAACTAAAAGAGGAAAAAGAAACGTTAACATTAAAGATAGCACAACTACAGCAAGAACTCGAAAGTGTTAGAAAGGGAATTACTGTTGAGGCTATAAAAGAAACAAAATTTGAGAGAATAAAGCTACCAGTTAAAAAAGTTGAGATCAGAGCTGAAGTACCACATAGAATTACTAGGGTTTATTCTACGGGAATAGGAGCTATTGTTGAATCTGATGGCGAGGGTCTAATAATAATTCCAGAGTTAAAGAAAAACAAAAAAACAGAAGTTGTAGTGGAATAAGGTAAGCTTGGAAATTTTTCCGTTATTATGTTTTGATTAGCTATTGACAGCTTCTATAGTAACCATTGTGCCTGTTTTAATTTTTCTTCCAATTTCGAGAATATCATTTATTGATTTTCCAAGCAGATTAACAGGGCTATATGTTTTAGAATCAACCATATAAATAACTAATGTATCATTCAGAGGCCAATAGGCTATATCTCCCGATTTTACAAATGTATGTCCTTTTTCAATACTCATTTTAAGGCCTATAGGTATACTAATTGTATTTCTTTGAGGTATTGCTCTACCCTTGAAAGGTAATTTATTTACTAAATGATCTATTGTTCTCGGAGCGTAAATTCGCCTTAGTTCAAAAAGCACATCGCCTATACCAATAAAAGTAATCTTTATAAGTAATTTAGATTCCATGACTATCCCCATAAGTAATATTAACATTACAAATAAAATTTTACATAAGAATAAATAATATGTGACCCAGATAAGGCTTATATGAAGCCTTACTGGGCCTCATCATGTGCCCACTCCAGGACACCTCTTCTCATCGCTAGCCTCTCCGGCTAAAGCTCTTGAGGAGAGGACCGGGTGGAGTGGGCGATATCCTCTACTAGTATATAAAATAAATTCTATTATTAAATTCTTCTGTATAGGGTGATGTTAAGATGCCAGAATACTTAATGTCAATAAAACCAAAATACGCAAAACTAATACTAAAGGGGGAAAAGAAGTATGAACTTAGGAAGAAAGTTCCATACATGCCTCCTAAGACAAGGATAGTAATGTACGTGTCTGGAAGAACAAAAGCAATAGTTGGTGAATTTAGAGTAGGTAGGGTACTTTATCTTCCGAAAAATGAACTTTGGAAATTGATAAAAGACGATGGAGGTATTACTAAAGAAGAGTTCTTAACTTATTTTCAAGGATATAAATATGGATATGCAATAGAAATAAAAGATCCTAAGGAGTATAAAAATAAAATTTTACTAAAAGATATCAGAGAACTAATAGGCGGATTTCAACCACCAATTAATTTTATGAGAATAACCAAATCTTTAAAGTTGCTTTTGAAAACATATTTAGAAGAAAATGGTTAGATTTATTCTTTAGGCAATTTTGATAGATATTCCTTGATTTTTTCCTTTGGAATTTCCTCGTAAACCTTCTTTTCAGTTGTGACAATAGCAACATCAACATATAGAGGATCTAACGCTTCACGAGCTGCTTTACTTAAAGCCGAAAGAGCTAGGATAATAGCATCCGATAATGTTAAATCTGCTTTATAGTGTTTTTCTAGATAATCTTGAGCTACATCGGAACCAGAACCTATAACTGTTGCTTTCCAGCCCCAATAGCTACCACTTGCGCCAGTTGAATATAATTGTGGTTGAGTATCAACACCTGCAATGATCAACGCTACACCAAACGGCCTAGCAAATGCATGTTGAGTATAATATTGTTCTAAATCACCAATATATTTAGTTAACATCTTTATAGGAATAGGATCATCATAATTTAGACGATGCCACTGAGCAACAACACGGGCATAATCAATTAACCTACGGCCATCAGCGTGTAAACCAGAAATAGCAGCACCTATGTGCTCATCCACTCTATAAATTTTATGAAGATATCTAACATCCTCTAACTTGCTAGATGCTTTTTTAAGGGCTGCAAGAATCACGCCGTCTCGAACCTTTACACCAACAGCAGGGGTCCCTCTTTTAACTGCTTCGTTAGCATATTCTACTTGATATAATCTACCATCTGGTGCAAAAATAGTTATTGCTCTATCGTAACCAAGTGATTCTTGAGGTATCATCATCTTCACCTTGTTTTTTTGTTGTTAAAAATTCTAAAACGATTAAATAAATCTTTTTATATCAATAATAGAAATCCTAAAAAAGAAAAGAATAAGGTGATTTCATGAACACGTCAAACGCTAGCCCTGTAAACAGCACGATATTAAAGTCTTTTTCAGAGAACCTGGATATGTGTTTGTCCGCAGCGAAAAAAAAGCATCATAGAAGACTATTAGTCCTTTCAGGAAATGATTTTAAAAGAATAATTGCCTATCTAAGAGAAACATTAAAAGTTTTCGCGAGAAAAAATCCATCCGCATTAGGAATCTTTGTATTGGCTAGAGAAGATGTTGAAAAACGAGGCAAGATGATTAAAGATATTATTAAGGAGTGTAATGATGAAACAAGGGCGACTCTTTCTTTAAAAGTGTATGATTTTTACTCATCACAGAAGTTGATGGGGAGGACCTTTGACTTTTTAATTCTGGACTTGTCAAATAATTTGCATCCTGACGATTTGGGAAGGTTAGTTGAAACTGTCAGAGGAGGAGGGCTTATAGTTTTCATAACACCAAACTTATCTGAATGGGCAAATAAAACTTTAGGGTTACATAAAGTAATTGTTAGCCCACCTTTTACACTTCAAGATGTTAAACATAGGTATTTACTCAGATTCATAAAAAAACTATTTGAACATGAAGGGATAACTATCTTTGATACGGATAATGAATCATTTCTTAAAGAGGAAAAAACGCATGACGAAATAGAATTTGTATATGAAAAACCAGAGCCTCCGAAAAATCATATTCTTCCTATTGATATTTATAACTTAGCGATCACAAGAGATCAAGTTATTGCCATAAACAAATGTGAATACATCCTAAGTGATAAGAGTGATAAGAAACGAATCGTTATAATTACTGCAGATAGAGGAAGAGGGAAGTCTGTTTTATTAGGCCTCGCACTAGCAGGTATTCTATACGTTTTGCATTCCGAAATAGAAAGAAGAATTTCTTTGATTGTAACATCACCTGAACCCAGCAATGTTCAACCATTATTTGAGTTTTATGTTAAAGCCTTAGAATATCTTAGTATACCCAATATAAAAATCGAAAAAAATAATGACGGAGAGTTGATTTTTGTTGACAGTAGTTATGGCTTTCTTAAGTACGTTTCACCGCTTTATGCTTCGCTACAAAGTAATGTAGACGTGATTGTAGTTGATGAGGCGGCTGGAATTCCTGTATATATTCTTTATTCCATCCTTAAGAAACATAGAAGAATTATATACTCATCAACAATTCATGGATATGAGGGAGCTGGAAGAGGATTTTCTATCAGGTTTATGAAAAAACTTGAAACCATAAAAGATGTAGAGTTTATAACATATACACTTGAAGAACCTATAAGATATGCTTCAGAAGATCCAATAGAAGCTTGGCTTTTTGATACATTATTCTTAGATGCAGAACCTACTAGCTTAGATGAAAAAGATATGGAGGCCATTTCAAAGCTTCAAACATATCTTGAAGAAAAAGATTTAGATTCTTGGTTTACTGGAAAAAATGAAAATGAAGCAAAGAACTTTATTGGAATTTATGTCTATGCTCACTATCGAAATAGACCAAGAGATGTACTTATTTTAGCAGATGCCCCACATCATCGTGCATTTGCTCTACACTTATCAACTGGTAAAATTGTTGTTGCAATACAAGTTGCAATTGAGGGTTCTCTTCCTGATGATATAATAAATGCGATATATAAAGAAAGAAAAGATTTTCATGGACAAATAATTCCACATGCCATGATAATTCACCAGCGATGTCCTAAGTTTGGATATCTTAAGGGTTTAAGAATTGTTAGAATTGCAACACATCCAGAAGTTATGAGACGGGGACTAGGGAGTCAAGCGCTAAAAGAGCTAATAAGAATCGCACGAGAGAGAGGATATCATTATATAGGTGCTGTATTTGGTGCAAATGAGGAGTTACTTCGATTTTGGATGAAAAATGGGTTTATCCCAGTTCATATATCTCCTGATAGAAATCCTATTTCTGGTGAATATAGCGTTGTTGTAATAAAACCGCTAACTAAACGCGCTTCAAAGTTCGTGATAGATGCAAATAACGAATTGAGAATAAAAATGATGGGATGGCTATATGAGCAACTTAGAGATATGAGCCCTAGTATTGCAGCTATGTTATTATATCCATGGGATAATAGTAAGAGATTTCCCATACAACCCCCAAAACTTTCGATTATTCAATGGGAGCGCCTTCATGGATATGCATTAGAGTTAATGACATATGAGGCAACAAGTGATGCCCTAAGAGAACTTTTCAAAATGTATTTTCTAGACAATAGTCCTGAAAAACCCAAGTTAAATATTAAACAAAAAGCTTTAGCCATATCTAAACTTTTCCAAGCTCGAGATTGGAGATATGTAAGTGACATTCTTAATACAAGTGTAAAATGGTGTCTTATTGAACTAATGCATATTACACGTAGTCTATTAAAATTCTATACAACAGTTGAAGTTTGGGAAAAAATCGGAGTTAGATACAAGAGAGCAAAGCCAGCTTCAATTACAGAAAAAGGAAAAGAGGAAGAGAAAAGAGATGAAAAGAATTAACTTTGATAAAAGATATGCTTTACTCATTGCATTAGGAATAAAACGAACTACAATCAGGAATAAACGCAAAGCAGAAGTAGGAGAAAAAGTAATGTTAACTGTAAATGATGACGCTTTTGCTGAAGCTCATGTTACTGATATAGAATTAGTTACTATGAGAAAACTAACAGACAGGCATGCCCAAAGTGATGGATTTGAGAGTATAAAGTCCCTCAAAAAAGCTTTAAAAAAGTACTATCCAGAGTTATCGAAGGATGATGATGTCTATATTATACATTTTAGGGTTGATAGGATCATCAATTTTGGAGTAATATTAGATGAGCTTATGCACTTAGCAAGCTTGGGTATAAAATTCGTAAACCTTGAATCTGATGAAAGAGAAACTCTTTTAACATTTTTAAAAAGTGTGAATGATAAGGAAAGATTGGATTTTTTAAGAAAGAATCACAATAAGGTAATTAAAGTTTTAAGAAAAGTGTATGATAAGCTATTGAGAGGTTAAGTATTTAGCTAACCTTTCTTTAAGTAAGATACTGACTCTTTTTCCATCAGCCCGGCCACGTATAATGCGCATCAATTCACCCATTAGTTTCCCCATTGCCCTCTCCCCACGTTCTTTGATGTAATCGATATTCTCCTTAATCGTTTTATCTATTAGTGATATTATTTCTTCGTCTGTCATCTGACTTAGACCCAATGCAGTAATTGCTAAGTTAACGTCCTTATCTGGATTTTTAGCTATCCATGATAAAACTTGAGGAATCGCCTCTTTTACGATTTTTCCATCAGCTATTAATTTAAACATTTCAATTATCTTCTCTTCACTTATATTTTCAACAGGCACTCCATCTCTTTTCAAACTCTTTAATGTATTTTCTAAAGTTGTCGCTACTAAAACTGGGGGGACTTTGATTGTGGAAACAATATATTCAAATAAATCAACATTTAAAGACTTAACTAAACTCATTGCTAGCTGCTCACTAAGCTTATACTCTTTTATAAAACGATCTAATTTTTTCTCTGGAAGTTCAGGAAGATTTTCTTTAATCCTTGTAAGCCAATCCTTAGTAACCTTTACTGGAGGTATATCAGTTTCGGGATACATTCTAGCTGCACCAGGTCGAGGGCGAGAATAATGTGTTGTTCCATCAGGATTTGCAGCTCTCGTTTCCTCTGGAACCCCTTTAAATGCTTCTTTACAACGATCCACTACAACCTTAAGTGCTTGTTCTGTTTTTTCTTTTGGGCCTGCAACAATTACAATAGCATCCTCATCATTAGCTGCGAAAAATTGTCTTAATTTTTCAACTTCTGTTTGTGTTATACCATAATTTGGTAGCTCATCTGTATGAAAGATACCTTTGAGTCCAGCCCAAAATTTGACATAATCAGCAAGCTCTGTACCAAATCGTCTATTTGGTTGTAATTCATAACCAAGAAGCCCACCAAATTTTGGCAGTTTAACACCAAGAATTACTTGTCCCTTATCTAGTGCTCGCCTTAAAATTTTTGATTTCGTATCGTGGAATATCTCATTCAACACCTTGAAATCATACGTTAATTTATCAGGATCCGCGTTTCTTTCTATTAGTTTTTTCTTTAATTCCAATAACCTTATCTGACGCAATGCCTCATACTTTACGATCTTATCGATCAGTTCTAGCTTTTGTACACCTTTTATTTCAATTATAGCACCGTCTTTAATAGACACATTTAGATCTTGTCTAATTGTGCCTAATCCACGTTTAACTTTCTTTGTTGCACGAAGAATTTGACCTATTCTAAGTGCAATCCTACGTGCTTCATCTGGAGAGTTTATATCAGGTGCAGTAGCAATTTCTATTAATGGTATACCCAATCTATCAAGACGATAGGTCACAAATTTATCATCTTCTGAGATTTTCCTAGCCGCGTCTTCCTCCAAACATATCGTTTGAATACCAATTTTCTTCCCAGTTTCTGAATCCTCTACATAGCCCCCTAGTGCGATTATTGATGTTCTCTGAAAACCTGCAGTATTAGAACCATCAATAACTATCTTTCTCATAACATGAATTTCATCAACTATATTTGAATTTAATAACATTGCAACAGTTAATGCAATTTCTATGGCTTCTCTATTTAAAGGATGTGGGGGCTCTTCATCTAACTCAACAAGACACACAGTATCATTGTATCCCTCATACACGTATTTTTTCCCTTTCTCATACTCAAAACGTGCAGCTGGGTCTATCTCACCAAGCTCACTCTGAGTTGGTCTTAATTCTCTTATAATCTTAAAATGTGGATCATCTTCTCTTAGTATCGTAGGGCATGCGCAGAAAAGCTTACAGGTGGTATTAAGCTGTTGATGTATTTCTAAGCCAACTTTTAAACCTATTTTATCATAGTCAATATTTATTTTATCCATGATTATCACCTATTAGAATATTCATTATAGAGTGTCTGATCTGTTATCTCACCAGCTATATTCATTAACATAAGTTTTCTAACTTCATCATAATCTCTAGTTTGGCCCAATACCCACATCAATTTCACATAAGCTGTTTCGGGAAGCATATCCTCACCAGGAATTACGCCAAGAGCTTGTAATTCTCGACCAGTTCTATAAACGTTCATGTTTATTCGTCCCCAAATACACTGACTTGTCATAACTACAGGAATGTTTTCTTTTTTAGCTCGCCTAAGGCTATCATAAATTACAGTTGGAGCATGTCCTAATCCAGTCCCCTCTAGAATTATACCATGATAGCCTTTATCTATAAGATAATCAATTATTTCAGGATTAAAGCCAGGATAAGTTTTTATAAGTGCTACTTTTTCATCAAACTTTGCAACAACTTCTAATTCTCGAGACTTATCTCTAGGAATAAAATCCCTCCACAACACTTCAATACTTTTGCTATCAGTTCTAGCAATCGGAGAGACATTTACAGACTGAAAAGCATCTCTTCTACTGGTATGATTTTTTCTAACTTTTGTACCTAAATGAACATAACAATATTTGTCCTCACTAGCAGCATGCATAACAACAGTGACGTAAGCGAATGGTGCCCGCCCTGCAACTAGTACTGCGCTTTTTAAATTCAATGCTGCATCGCTGCTCGGCCTATCACTACTTCTTTGAGCTCCAACAAGAGCTATAGTAACTGGTAAATTCCTTAACGCGAAACTTAATGCAGCTGCCGTATATCCCATAGTATCAGTACCATGAGTTATAACTATCCCATCAAACCCCCTTTTAATATACTCTTTTATCTCATTTACCATCGTTATCCAATGTTTAGCTGTAATATTTTCACTAAAAACTGAAAACAATAACTTAGCATCTAATTCAGCCAATTCACCTAATTCTGGGACTATATTATACAAATCTCGAGCATCATAAGCTGGATAAACAGCGCCGCTATGATAATCAACTCGGCTTGCAATAGTACCCCCCGTTGTTAATATAGCTACTTTTGGTAGTTCCTTTTTTGTAATAATTGGAACTTCAGGTGGTTTTGGTTCTACCTTTACAGAGATTCCTAATTTTTTAATACTTTTTATATTATCAACATGAATACCCATATTATAACCATTTTTTAGTTTAATTAGAAGGTATTTATCATCTAAACCAATTTCCCCACGAGGTAACACAATACCCTCGATTTTTAAACCATCGATCCTTTCAACTAAAACTTTATCACCAATCTTAATAGACAAACGGTTTAATAATTCACCTACTTTACCAAAATATCCAAGCTCGTCACTCAAGAAGATCACCTCATATGCGCATAATTAATTGAAACGACAAAATGATGTTCTGCATTATATTACAATTATCTATGGATAAATCAAAACAAAAAGTATTTAAGAGTAACCGTATGTCTTGGAGAGGTGATATAAAATGAAAATTATCAGATTTCCACACATGATCAGAGATGAGAAATTATTACAAGCGTTGAGTGAAATTTGGTTAGAGTACATGATCGAAAATGAAACTACTATACAGAAGAGATATCATGTTAAGAATAGCAATGGGGAGGTTAATATTACAATTAATAAGATTAAGAATGTAATCAAGAACTTAGCAGATTCTAATAGTGGGGTAACAATTCTTTTGCAAAAAGAAAAAATTATTGGTTTTATAACATATCACATTATTTCTAAGGTAACAGCAATCATTACCAACATCTACATTAAAAAAGATTTTAGAGGCAGAGGGTATGGGACTGTACTTTTAAAGGATATGGAAGAATATTTAATGCTAAAAGGGATAAAGGAATTGAGACTTTACGCAATTTCTGATAGTTCTATTCATTTCTTTAAGAAACACAATTATGTTCTGAGTTCAACTGGAGAAATAATGACAAAAAGTATGATATAATAAAAAATTATTACGGAACGATCTCAAGTTTTACTTTTAATTTCTCGATATTCCATTCTTTTACTAATCCCTTGCTTTGTATTCCCTTTGAAATGCTTCTTGCTAATGTTTCACCCTTGATATACTCTATGAATTTGTTTATCGTTTTTTCTATCAGCGGGTCACCATCATAATAAACGTCTATTTGTTGCGTATATTGAAGGTCCATCTGTTTTCTCATTTCTTGTATTCGCCTGACTACATCACGTGCAAGACCCTCAAGAAGTAATGGTTCATCAATTTTGGTATCAAGAACTACTTCTATTTTGCCCTTTGAGGAATATGAATATCCTTCTTTTGCAGATTTACGAATATTTAGATCTTCTGTTATTAAAATTATTTCTTGCCCATTTAAGGTTAGTTTAAGCTTGCCATCACTCATTATACACTTTTCAATCTCTTCAGGTTGCATGCTAGAAAGCTTTCTCTCTATTGGTTTGACTAATTCTTTGAATTTTGGACCTACTTTTTCATAGTTCAATTTAACTGTTACCTCAAGAAATTCTGATAGATCATCTGCAAATTTTATCTCCTTTACATTAAGCTCTTCCTTGATTACATCAAGTAGAGTTTCAACTTTCTTTTGATCTTCTTTAGATGGAAACTTAACGTATAATGTATAAAGGGGTTGTCTAGCTTTTATTTTTGCTAGAAATCTAGCAGCTCTGCCCGCTTCGACTACAGTTATTGCAAGATTCATTCTCTCTTCAAGCTCTTTATCTATCATTTTTTCATTAGGCTTTGGATAATCTGTATGATGTATGCTTTCAGGAGCGCTTTTATCAACAGTCCTTACTAGATTTTGGTATATTGCTTCGGTTATAAATGGAACAAATGGAGCTAATAATTTGATAACTGTTACAAGAGCTTCATATAAAGTTAAGTAAGCAGATATTTTATCTTCTGTTAACTCTTCTTCCCAAAATCTTCTTCTCGATCTTCTGACATACCAATTACTTAGTTCATTAATGACAAAATGTTCGATTGTCCTCCCAGCTTTATGTAACTCATAAGAGTTTAGATAATTTCTTACTTCTTGTATAACTGAATTCAATCGTGATATTAACCACCTATCAAGTTCACTTCTTTTTTCGTAAGGCAATGAAAACTCCATCGGATTAAAGTTATCTATATTTGCATAGGTCACAAAGAAGGTATATGTATTCCAAAGCGTACCTATGAAGCGATTACGAATCTCTGAAACAACCTCAGGTATAAATCGCATAGGCTCCCATGGAGCACTATTGGTTAAAAGATACCAGCGAAGACTATCCGCACCATCTCTATTGAAGAATTCCCATGGATCTATAACATTTCCTTTACTTTTACTCATCTTTCGTCCATATTTATCAAGAATTAGACCCAAAACAACAACATTCTTGTACGCAGGTTTATTGAAAAGAGCTGTAGATATCGCTAGTAAACTATAAAACCAACCTCTTGTTTGATCCACAGCTTCGCTTATAAAGTCTACAGGAAATTCTTCCTCAAATTTTTCCCTGCCTTCAAACGGATAATGATGTTGAGCAAATGGAGCCGCTCCTGAATCATACCACACGTCTATAACATCAGGTACTCTATTCATAGTTCCTCCACATTTTGGACATTTAAGCTTCACTTTATCTATGTAAGGTTTATGCAAATCACTCAAATCCACATCATTTAATGCCATACTTTTTATCTCTTGTCTACTACCAATTACTTGTATATGTCCGCATTTTTCACAAGTCCATATTGGTAAAGGTGTACCCCAGTATCGCTCTCTACTAAGAGCCCAGTCGACTACATTTTCAAGAAAATTGCCAAAACGCCCATATTTTATATTTTCAGGAACCCAATTTATTAGTTCATTATTTTTCAATAAATTTTCTTTCAGCTTAGACATTGCAATGAACCATGCTTTCCTCGCATAGTTAATCAATGGTGTCTCACATCGCCAGCAAAATGGATAATCGTGCTCATAAAGACCCTTCTTATAGAGCATACCTCTTTTCTCAAGATCTTTTATGATAAGTTTGTCGGCTTCTTTAAAGAACAATCCTTTGAAGTCAACAGCTTCATCCTTGACTATACCATCCTCTCTAACTAGTTGCAAGATTGGTAAACCATATTCCTTACCAACCTCATAGTCCTCTTGACCATATGCAGGAGCTATATGAACAATCCCAGTGCCTTCTTCTACTGTTACAAAATCAGCCAATACCACATAATATGCAGGTGCATCAAGTTCTACATATTTAAATAATGGCTCATACTCTTTTCTCTCTAATTCTTTGCCTTTGAAAGTTTTCAGTATTTTATAGTCTCCTTCTATGACCTCATCAACTAGTTCTTTCGCCAATATGTATTTATCATTTCCTTGCTGAATTAAAACATAATCAAGCTCTGGATGGACTGCAAGAGCCACGTTGGATAATAAAGTCCATGGAGTAGTAGTCCAAGCTAGAAAGTATGTATTGTCTTCTCCTTTTACTTTAAACTTAACATAAAGTGATGGGTCTTTTACAGATTTGTATCCTAAAGATACTTCATGGCTACTCAGAGGGGTCCCGCAACGAGGACAATACCATACTATTTTATATCCCCTATACAGAAGGCCTTTTTCATATAATGTTTTTAAGCTCCACCAAACACTTTCAATATAGTCATTGTCGAGTGTTATATAAGGATGCTCCATGTCAATCCAGAACCCAAGTCGTTCAGTCATGTCAACCCATGCTTTCTCATATTTGAAGACACTTTCCTTACAAAGTTTGTTAAATTTCTCAATTCCAAAATCTTCAATTTCTTTCTTGCTGTTTATTCCTAACATTTTCTCTACTTCTATCTCTACAGGGAGTCCGTGGGTATCCCAGCCGGCTTTTCTTGGTACAAAGTAGCCATCCATTGCTTTGAAACGACAAACTAAATCTTTTACAGTTCTGGTCAATACGTGGCCTGGATGAGGTAAACCATTTGCTGTAGGTGGTCCTTCTAGAAAAACAAATTTTGGAGCATTTTTTCGTAACTCTAGTTGTTTTTCAAAGGCCCTTATCTTTTTCCATAGTTTTAGAACTTCTTCCTCAAGTTTTGGAAAATCTACAGTAGGCTTTACTGGTTTAAACATCCAAATACCTCCTATCTAGGTATATTAACTCTTTAGGAGAGTAAAATAAGCAAGAAAGAGACGAATTTTTTTTCACACAATTATAAAAGGGTCGAAATTTTACGATCCCTCACTGAGAACACCTCATGCTTTAACCTAAAGTGAGAAAATATATTTAAAAATATTTTGTTCAGTCTAAGGTATAATTCATTGTGTTTTTTTACCGCAATAGGGACAGTATGTAGCCGATACGCTGATGATTGATCCGCAATGTGGACATTTCTTTGTCGCCACGATAGTTTCTGGAGTTATTTTACTAACACCTTCAGCGGGTTCTAAATCAACTAATGGTGGTACTGTAACTGGAGATTGTGCCTTTTTTGTTGGAGAGAGAGATGTACCAACCAAACCTGCAAATATGCAAATAAAAAGACTAATTGCGAAATATATTAAATTTCCTTTTGAAATTATTTCATCTACAAGAAATGATAAAATCGCAGGTATTTTCCAAAGAATATAAGCAATAATTACAGTAATTAAGGCTGTTGGAATGGTCTTTCTTACCTCTTTTGAAAATATTCCAAGAGCTATGCCACCTGCACTCCAAAGTATAAACGTATGTAGTTCATATCCTTGACGATAATCAAAAAGTGTAGCAAAAAGAGAAGCTATACTTCCTAAATAATTACCTGCTACTATATCATTTATAAAAGAGAACAAAATATCTTGTGAAACAAGAAACAAAATTATAACCATAACTACATAGCTAATAATTATCGACTTTACACTGACAAACTTCATTATCTACTTCCTCCTATGTCTAAGTTATTATTAGAAACAAGAATATTTAGTAAAAGAATAAACGAATGCGATAAACAAACCTACA
>JAGGXT010000160.1 GCA_021162905.1 Candidatus Odinarchaeota archaeon
CTATCTCTAAACTCAATGACAACCACATCAACTTGTTTATTCTCAATATACTTAAGTAGTTTCTTTAAACCACTACGATTCTCGTTTAATCCACTCGCAATATCCGTAATGACATCTATAATCTTATGTTGTGCATCAAGATATTTAAAATTTGTCTAAAGAAACCCACCATCCCTTCTCCCTAATTCATCCCCGCATTGAAATACGAGGCTTTCTTAGCGACATTTTGTAAATCCTAAAGAGGTATATAATATTCTATTCAAAAAGAAAGAATCCGTCCACGTTCCATGGGCCCCCAAAAAGGAGTACTTCGTAATCCTCGCTAAATCCTTCTCATATAAGATGAAAACCAATGATGTACTAACTATTGACCTGAAAGACCTGGAAAAAATGTTGTTTTCAAAAAGCTAACAACTTATAATATTACACCCATAAATAAGTTACTTTTCCTTTTCAAGAATTTCTTGTCTTCAGTCAAAGAAATAAAACCAAATACTTCCTAAGCTAAAATTTTTAGACGGTAAAAAATTTTTTCGAGCATAGGAATGATGGAAACTGAAGTTCTTGGGTATAATAATCCCTACTCTATACTCCCACATGATAATAACTACTCCATGATAAATCATTTAATATAAGAAAATGGTGACACAAAAAATGGAAATAAAAATAGTGCCCCCTAACACCATCCAAAGCCTACAAAATCTTAAAATTCAGATTAAAATCCCAAAAACTATTATTACCTGCTAATTGTAAGAAAAATACAAAACCTTTTGTTAAAATCCTCATAACTCTCAACAGACACCATAGAATTTTTTAATACAAATACTTAAACTACATATATAGAATATGTTGGTGATACTCATTGAAACCAGTCAATTGGCTGGAAAGAGCAAAACAGTTCCTGGAATCAGCTAAAATGAATATAAAAGCAGGAAACCTAGACGTTGCTGCATTCGACATACACCAGGCAATCGAACTATCACTAAAAGCAGTCCACATACATAAATTCGGAACCAGACCTTATACACATAACCTCGTTGAACTTGGAACCTCTGTTAACTTCAAAAACGAGAACCTAGAAATCATTACCCTCATGTACACTTACGCGAGATATCCTGAGGCTCCAATAAGCCTATCCAAAGAACGATTGGAGGAGTTTATTAATGCAGCCAGCAAAGCAATTAAGTTTGCGGAACAAGAACTGGAAAAAGAACCTTAAAACCTTCATCTCCCTCATAAAACAAAAACCAATAAAATTCACAATCATACTCTTTGGAAGCAGAGCAAGAGGAAATTACAGCGCACTCAGCGACACAGACCTACTAATAATAACAGAAAAAACCAACTTAACTCTGCTTGAAGAACTAACATCCCTCGCATATAAAGCAGACCTTATTGCCCCCGAAATCCACCTCTTTGAAAAAAATTGGGCCCTCAAACACTTCGAAGAAAATACAATCCTCCTAGATGCCGTCTACGAAGGAAGGGTCCTCCTCGACAACTTGAAAATAATAAAAACACTAAAAAGCAAACTAAAATCGCTCCTGTCATCAGGCTGGTACAAAAACGAAAAAGGATGGCATAAAAAACTAAAACGACAAATACATACGACATAAAATAAGTCGCTATTGCCGTTCTGGTTTGCTGTTACTTAATTTTCACGCTTTTCTTCCTCTTCTTCCCCAAAACCAAGAACATTATGACGATCGGCTGGAGGAATATATGGAAGCTTTTTAAGAAGCTCTTGAGCCTCCTTCAACGACCTTTCAACAACATTTAACGTGGAGGAAAGCATAATAATGCTCTGCGTGTCATACGAATGCATCGACGATACCTGCTCTACCTCCATTTTCAATTTCTGTATCGCCTTATAAATTTCACCAAACCTCAACAGAATCAGCTTCGGTAATGTCTGCTTGCCAGAGCGTCTGATTTGCCCTTTAAAAATAAGATCATCAAGATGTAACGCACTCAAATTCTGACTCCTTAAAAGAGGTACAGCCCGATTAACTATAGTCGTTAAAAGATAATTCAACTCCAAGTCATCAGTATCCACAGTGCTAATTATAACGAAAATATAATCATCAAAAACCTCAAAAACCATCTTGTGCAAACTCGTCTTCATGAACTGTATTCTCTCAGTAGAGTCTGAAAATAACACGGGAATGACTTCCGCTATTGTCACCGCAAACTGCGATAAATAAACTCCATCTATACGCTTCTCACTCTCAAAACCATAATTGAAAAGAACCTCCTTCGTACTCCTCCTAATAATTACTACCTGAAGGATCATTAAATCCACCTAATCCTGAAACATATCCCTCTCTGTTAATTCTGATAAGGACACTTTTTTAATTTACGTCTAAATGAACAGATTGCGTCTCCTTTCTATTAAGACTCCACATCCTCAGAGACAAAATCACTCACCAAATAACAACTCAAGTATCGGATATACCTTCGGCGCAATCTTTCTTACCACATCTTTGGGAAGCAAAGCAACAGAAATATCCCTAATGTCC
>JAGGXT010000025.1 GCA_021162905.1 Candidatus Odinarchaeota archaeon
CTTATATATAGAAACCAGTATGAGAACAATGTATGATGTAATTATAATTGGAGTTAGTGAAATTTGGACAAAATCGGAAAAAGTTAGAAAGCTTCTAATTAGACGGTTAGTGAATAATATAAAAAGGAGAATGTCCGATGCGAGAGTCGAAATAAGACGAGGTCGCTTAATTGTTAGACCTTATAAAGAAGAATATATTGACGCCTTAAGAAAAACATTTGGTGTAAAATATTGTGCTCCTGCATGGGTTATACCAACAGACTATGAGAAAATAAAAAATAAGCTTTTTGAACTTGTTAAAGATAAGAGTGGGAAGTTTAAAATAACTGTTAATCGTGTTTGGAAGGAATTTCCGCTCACCTCAATTGAATTGGGCAGAAAACTAGCTAATGAAATTAAATTGAATTTCGAAACTCTTAATCCAGAATTAAAAAGTCCAGATTTTGAAATTTTCATAGAGCTACATAAAGATGTCACTTTTATATTCGATAAGAAAATAAATGCATACGATGGTTATCCAGTGGGTAGTGAAGGAAAGGCATTAGCGTTATTTTCTGGGGGTATAGACTCTCCCGTTGCTGCTTGGTTTGCTGCAAAGAGAGGTATTGCTGTTGACCTTCTTTTCCTAAACTTAGCTGGGCCGGTGCATGAGGCTCTTGTCTATAAGGTTTATGAAAAATTAAAAGAGTGGATACCAACTGCAAAACTTTATGTCATTGAAGCTATCAACCTAATAGAGAAAATAGTGATGAATGTGCGATCTGGATATAGACAAATAGTCTACAAGGTCTTTCTCTATAAAATTGCTGAGAGGGTAGCAGAAAAGCTTAATATTAAAGTTTTAATTACTGGTGAGTCATTAGGACAAGTGTCAACACAAACATTAGATAGCTTGGTACTGTTAGAAGAGTTTGCTAAAATCCCTATTCTAAGGCCACTTATCGCTCTAAATAAAGATGAAATTAAGGAATATGCAAGAGAAATAGGAACACTGGACTTTTCAGAAAGGGTCCCTGAGGTATGTATGTTAGAAAAGCATTCAACAGCATCTCCACGAAAGGAAATTTTATTTGAGGAATTAGAAAAAGTGCATATTGATATAGACGAGCTTGTCAATTCCTTAAGAGAAGCGAAAGTGCAACACGAAGAGGACATATCATACCTAATCCCACGAAATATTCCTAAAGACAAGCTTCATATAGTAGATCTCGAAAATTCATTCATAGAAGACGATATATGTGGTAAAAAAGTCCTTTTCCTCTGTCCATCTGGTATTACGGCATATTACTTCGCCAAGAAATATCGCGAAAAGGGAATAGAAGCCTATTTCCTTGATTATAAAACTGCCAAAAGATTAGGATATATTTGATATGCCAAGTTATGAATATCTAATGAATGAAAATTAATGAAAAGGAAAACATATAAATAACACAAACTGCATATACGTATTTAACATATAAGTGGTAATAGAATAGCTTGAATTAGGAGTTAGCATCATGAAAAAGGGCTTAATAATTAGTGTGATTCTCCTAATTTTGGCTGGATTTGCCGTCTTTTACTTTTTCATGATGCCTAAAGAGCTCATTGTGCAAATAGAAAACCCACTTGATGATGGAGCTGTTTACGTATTAACAGAGTATGGGCCATCAGCAGGATATACATGGGGCAATGGATCAGGAGTACTAGTAGGGCATTCAAAAGGTGGGACACATAATGTTACAAGCCGAGCTCTTTATCGCTTTAACATAGCTGAATGGCAGGGTGGAGATATAACTTTACATTTGTATTGTATTTCAATTACTGGAAGTCCGGGGAAAATTGAGATATACGTCATTTCTGATTTTGGAAGGCTTCCTGAGAATCAAACTGGAGACCCTCATGACGTCTCTGAAGTTTGGAATAAGTACCAAACAGGTCAGAAAGTAGCCGAGTTAACACCAGAGTCGGAATCATGGTTCGAAGTGGTAATCTCTGCTGATATAGTATCCTCTTATATTTCTGATGACGGTTTTATAGCATTCATGGTAAAGTTGCAAGATGAAAGTGTTGAGCCAGGTAATTTCTATGGACTATTGACATCAGAATATGCTTTGGAGAACAACATGGATCCTCCATATCTATCGTGGAAAGAATAATTTCCTTACCTTTCTTTTTTTATTTTGTGCACGTCCACTAATCTATATTTATTATACATCATAATTTTTATTAAAGAAATAGATCGCAATCTGGGCAGATTTGCCTCAAAAGTTGAGTATTATTTATAACCTTAGAAAGCATAGCGAAATGCTCTTTAAGCTTTTCTCTAATTCTTCTAATTTTAAACGAAGCTAAGAATGAATTGTCAAAAAGCACTATATTTTCTTTTATTGAAGTCTGTTGAGATTTTAGTTCATAAATTGTTTTCCTCCATAACACTTTACTGAGATAATGGACTCCACAACACGAATCTGCGGTATGATATCTAAAAAATCCTTCACGACAAGTAGAAAAATTAATATTATGAGTCCTTAGTATGTCATGAATTTCCTTAAAAATGGCTCTTCTAATATCAACTTTAGCTCTTTTCTGAATAGTCTCTGGTATGTCTTCCCAAATATTTGAATCTAAAAGCTTATTTGGTTTCTCACCACGTAGCCTTAAGATTTCTGTAAAAGGTAATATTTCATGATCATATCGATATCTGAGAAACTCAGAAATAACTTGCTTTATACCAATTCTCTTGGCAATGTTTGCAAATTTTTCTACATATTTTACGCTTGTATTAACATATGGAACTAGTGGTTGAAATCTAAAAATTACCGGTATCCCTTTTTCCGCAAGGGCTTTTGCAACACTTAATCTCTCACTTGGAGGTGGTGCTAAAGGTTCAATAATTCTTGCTTCATCATCATCCAATAGAACTATTGTTATTTGAACGATTATTAATCCCCTCTTATTTAATTCGTTAATTAGAGAAATCCAAGGTTCATCGACTAGCAAGGTTCCCTTTGTATTAAGGATTATTGGAACTTCATATTTCTTTGCAATTTTAAGTATTTCTAAGGAGAGCTTGTATTTCTTCTCAATTGGTTGAAAAGGATCCGATAGCGTTGAAAGTCTGAATGCTGGCAACATTCCATTTAGTGTTCTTCTTAATATTGACACAAGTCTCTTGAAGAGTGATGGATAATTCTTCCTTACAACTATTACGTCTTTTTCTGTTGGAGCCCTAGCGTAGCAATAGCGACATTGAAACATGCAATTTTTATATGGCTCAAGTCTAAAGATAGAATTGCATAAAGTACTCATAACTGGGGATGCCCTAATTATCACATCCTCGCAGAATTCTCTCCATTTTATTGTTTTTTCGGTGATTCTCATATAACCACAGCTATGTCTTCTTTATATAAGTTAAATAACATTCATCAGCATATATATCAAAATTGTTTTTCATTAAATTTACTGATAGAAAATTTAATTTAGAGAAGAAACGATATCATTTCTAGAACTTTCTATACTTTTTTCAAAATTGAAGTGAAATATTATATATCTCAGGGTGATAAGCGATATGGATGATGCAGATTATGTCTTCATGGGGTTAATTAGTGCAGCACTCGCAGGATTATACTTTTTCCAAGAGTCAATTTTATGGTTGAGTGACCAATTCTTCTACTGGATGATTGATTTTGCATCCACATATGGTTATCTTGGGGCTTTTATAATTAGTATTTTTGGAAATTTTACAATAATTTTTCCAGTTCCATACAGCTTGGCAATATTTCTTCTTGGAGCAAGTCATCAAGTTGATCCTCTCATTCTCGGTCTAATATCTGGTCTTGGGGCTCAAATTGGAGAAATGTCTGCATATCTACTAGGGAGAGGTGTTAGCATAGCAGAGCTTGAAGAAAAATACGGAGATAAGTTTAAAAAGGTAAATAAAATGGTCGAAAATTACGGGTTTTGGACCATCATGATTTTTGCTGCAACACCATTACCAGACGATTTAGTGCTCATTCCAGCTGGGATAATAGGATATGATCTAAAAAAGACTATTATTGCTTGCTTAATAGGAAAGGTAATATTAACCACATTCTTAGCGTATGCGGGATATTACAGCATGGAAATTGTCGCTCAATTCTTTAGTGAAAGCGGATCTCTTGGAATGTTCATAAGCCTCATAGGAATCATAGTAATATCCTATTTGCTCATAAAGGTTGATTGGATTAAAGTAATGGAAAGATTGGAACAAATGAGGCAGAATATTATCGGAAAAGTAGTAAAAAGCTAATCTAATTTTATTATTTTTTAGAATCTATACCATAAACATGTAAAACTCATAGAAATGTTCATATATTCTATCTTCTCATTATATAATGTTGTACTAATTATAAGATTTCTTTTAACGGCATTGTGGGGTTGCTTATGAAAGTAAAAGTAGCTTTATTATCAGCTATAATTTTAATACTTCTAATAGCACCGCTAGCAATAAATTCTTGGCTTTTTACAAGCATAAAAACTCCTTCAGATAGCTTGTTTCAAGGCTCAGTAGAGAAAGAGGAGGATCACGCAACACCGAGTATTCATACGAGTCAAGACGAATTTGAAAACTTAACAGCAATTAAAATAAAGTATCCATATTCATATGCTTTCAGCTATACAACTTTGGGGAACTTCAAAGATGGTGCTGGACTAGAAATCGCTGGAATTAAATCAGAATATGGCTATGTTTGCTTTTTCGATATCGCAACAAAAACGATTTTTGCTATTAACAATGATACTAAGGGTGATCGATTTATAAATGGAATCGCTATAGCAACTGCAAATCTCGATTCAGATGATTACGATGAAGTATTTTATATGAATGTCTCAGGTTATATTTTTCTAATAGATAATAATGCCACCACACTTAAAATGTTAAAATTGCAGTTATCTGATAAAATTGGAGAGGTTTACCGATTAATAATTACTGACTTAAACCTTGACAATTATGATGATATAGTAGTATATGGAAGGACATATAGTGAGGATTTTGTAGCAGCTATTAATGGGGCTTCTCAAAGCTTTCTCTTCAATTTTACGATGTCTCAGTATGCTATTCGTGGAGTTACTGTAGGTAACTTTGATAATAGCCTGGGGTTAGAAGTTGCCATCGCTTATAGCAATAATACAGTTACTATATATACGCCTTCACTATCATTAATTCGAAGAGCAAACGTTTTAGAATCAATATATTCTCTTTATACGATTAGCAATTCCTCATGGCATTATGATGCGTTAATTTTATTATGCTTAGATGTTGCAGGCAGTATTAAAATATATAATGCCACTACGCTTACAAATATGGGCTATCAAGCAAATATAGGTTCTTGTGCACCAGAAATTGCTGTAACTGGTGATTTTGATGCAGATTCATCCACAGAAATTGCAATTACTACATGGACTACTGGAGAGGCGGGCCTTGTAATTTTTGATCTGAACACAAATAACATTACAAAAGCAATGATACTCTTTAATGTACCTATAATTGCTATAAATTCGGGGAAAATCACAGCCGATGATACTGACGACTTAGTAGTTTCATCATCAGAAGAATCATATGTATTTAAGGGTGTACGCGGTCAAAAAGCAAATATAGCTTTCCTGAGAAAGATTGATGAGCCAACGTATATCCATAAAGTTTCTATAGCTCAGTATGATACAGGTCTAATGGATGTATTTATTCATACAACTAAATACTTGTATATTTATAGATCAGATTCAAAACCACCACGTGTTTATGATGTGAGAACATATCCTATTAGACCGACAGTCGAGGATAGTTTCTTTTATGTATCTGCGTTAGTGATGGATGAAAGTGAATTTAGTGATCCCTTGTTGACCTACAACTTTACATCACTTGATGGCACGCTTATATACACAAATATGAAGAAAACCATGGCACCAGAGTCACATGCAAGCAACACCTATTTAGCATACTTCTTCGATTTATCTCCAGGAGTTTATACGTTCAAAATCAAAGTCGTTGATAGCTATGATAACATAGCAGTTTTTGACAATAATGGGTCGATGTATAGTGTTACGATTTATAGCAAGCGAATATTCAAACACAAGCTTCAAAATGATTTTATTCGATCAGCACATCCAATCGATGTTGGAGAAATAGATGGACAATCTTTCTCTGAGGTGGCTGTAGCATTAGATGAGAATATAACAATTGTCTGGGGTAATAATTCCATATCAGCACCCATTACATATGCGAATGCTGACTATGCACAAGTCTACTTAGAAGATATAGATGGTGTCTCTGGTGATGATATAATTCTCTATTGTTATAATACATCAATTTCAGCATATCAGATTAGAGTTTTTTCTGGTTCTGCATTTAGCCTGATTCTTAAGCGTACATATTCATCTGAAATAAGTAAATTCGCATTTGGCGACATTGATAGTGATGGCATAAATGAGATTATTTTAGTTGAGAATATCAACTCAACAACAAATAGACTTATTGCAATTGATACATCAACAAATACCACCATTATTGAGTATTATGTCCCGCAAGTCTTTTGCCTTGGTGTCTATAATGTAACCTTAGATTCGTATATGGATATTGCAATCCTTACTGTTGGTCAAAATGGTCTGAGCTTCAATTTGACAGTGTTTGCTGGTGAAAATAATCTTAAGCAACTTTATTCATACAACTCATCGGTGGATTATGCGATTTATGAAGCTTATTTGTTTATGGACACTTTTGTCACTTCCGATTATGCTCAATTTGTCATAGCGATTGGAGCAGGTACCGGCCTAGTGTATATTATTAATGCAACGAATGGAGTTTATATTTCAGGAAGTACTCTTACTTATCTAACTGGTTTAGCAGTTGTTGACTGTAATTATGATAGTCTCAAAGAATTATCATTTTTGCTATATGATAATACATTGATGGTAGTTGATATTGCTCGAAATATGACTTTACTAACTAAAAAAACGTTGCTGCCAAGCAGCCCTCTTGCAGTTTTTTGGACAAACTTTGATGAAGACTCCTACGAAGACCTAGTATACGTTTTGCCAGATTCTATTGCTATTTATTCCTTAATTAATGACCGTTATGAAATTGTACCTTTCCCATTTAGAGTGATAGTTGCCTCAGCAGTTGGTGACTTCTTTGAACTGCCAAGTAATGATATATGCATTTTATCAGAAGACAGTGTACTTGAAAAATACATTAATATTAATATGTTTTACAGAGCTAACGTTAGCGTAACTATTAGCAGTTCTACAGTTGTTCAGGGTGGATCTATTGATGTTAAAGTCTATGTAGAGAATGTTTTTAACGATCCAATAACTGAAAGTGATATAACAGCATTTCTGATTTTTAATGATACCATTTTGCAGTCTTCTAGCTTTACATCCCATAAAAATGGAAGCTACACACTCACTCTGAGTGCTGTTAATATACCAATTGGGAACTATACTCTTGTTACAATAGTAAATGACGCATATTATGGCATATACTTAAATAGCTATAATATAACGGTAAAAGGGGAAATCGAAGCAGTAATATCTGTACCTGAGACTGTAATAAGAGGGGGACCACTGCTCGTAAATGTAACCTTAATAGATCAGTATGGATTTCCAGTAATTAACGCTAATGTTACTGCGTCTATAGAAGGCGAAATTCACCATCCAGTAGAGGTTGTTAGAAACATGTATTTATTCTTAATAAACACAGAGAACTTAACAGTAGGTAGTCGTGATATTATAATAATGGCTAATCACAGTTTTGCGATAATGCAGTTGCAGATTCCATCGAGTATTAATATTATAGGAATTCCTCACATTGAAATAAAGGGTAGAGGAATTACAGAATCTCCAGTTATTCAAGGAGATTCGTTTTCCGTTAGATTAACATTGTATGATAACTATCAGACACCTGTTGCTGGAGGAAGAATTACCGCATATTTCTTCGGCAGACCATACACGTTTACAGACATAGGAAATGGTACTTACATTGTAACAATATCTACTCAAGATATCCCTGGAGGAAACCACTCATTATTAATCGAAGTTACTCATGATTTCCTAGAAAAGAGCTTCTTCTCAGCTAATGTGACTATAATTGGTGTGCCAAATATTAATTTGCAAATCTCACCTGCAATCATTGTGCAACAGTCGATAATGAATGTAACAATAACTGCTACCGATATTTTTGGTTATCCAATATCTGGTGCTAATGTTATAGTCTCTTTTGCTGGTAGGAACTTTGTTGCTGAGAACATTCATGATAATGTCTATATTGCTATGATTAATGTAGGGAATGTTCATCATGGCGAATATGAAATATCGGTGAGATTTACTGCTGCTTATCATCAAGAAATAGAAGTTTCAGAATATATTTTTGTATATCCTCAAATTCCAAAACTTGATCTATCACCTAGGGCATTAATGTTGCTTCTCGGAATATCAATAGGTGCATCATTTGTTGGTTTAATAATTTATTACAATATTTCATCAAGGCTTGTTAGAAGCTTCTCGGTGGACGAGCAAGGAAAACTTATTATGAGCTTTAAACCACTTGACACGTTATACTATTTCTTTACAGCATTGCTTTTCATAACAATAATCGCTGCTGCTAATTTATATCGCATGCGTCTCTATGAGGCATCTGTAGCAGCTCTTGGATTAGCATTGGTGGAGATACTTTTAGTTCATGGAATTTGGCTCTATAGGGATACAGCGTATACATTAATAAATGAGAAATTGCCAATCATTAGAACGCTTATAGGGCTTTGGCACCTAATTCTAGCACCGATAATAATTTTTGGAATCTTCATATGGGGTATCAACATTGAATGGTTCTCATTCTATCTACTGAAGGATGTCATAAATATAGGCGGACTGATACTACCGTCACTGTATGTTAGCTTAATGGGCACATATGTGACATCAATTATCGTCTTAACAATAAATATCTACCTCAATTCAAGAAGTCTTAAGAATCGCTTTAGCGAAATGAGAGCTGGTGGAACACCAGAAAAAGTGATTAACGAAGAGAAAGTAATACAGCTTGATAAAATGTCTGGCTCTATAAGAATAAAGTTCTTTGTATTCTTAGCAATATTGGGTGCCAGCATAGTCACAACAGCAACGCCACTGTTACAATACTATCAACTAGGTGTTGTTGTGATATTGCCTCTCATATTTATAGTTGTTGTACCATATGTAATTTCGAAGGTTCTAAAAGCCCTTGGATTCGCAAGACGAGTAATAAAGAAGATTACAGTAGTGTCACAGTCACAATCTCAATAATCTTTTTTTATTTTTGCAATTTCTGGTTAATTGTTGCAATGACAACTTTATTATATATCTACAATCTCTATTGTACATTAGGCCGAGGAGGATTATTATGATTGATCTGTCAAGAATAGTTGAATATCTCAACAAATTAAATGTCGACTTTGGAGACGTTCGATTTGAAAATAGACTTTTTTTGGAGATAAGAGTCGTTAATGGAAACATCAGAAGCATTTCTAAGAGTTTTCAAAGTGGAATTAGTATCAGAGCTTTGGTAAAAGGTGCCTGGGGTTATTCTTCAACAACTAATCTTTCATGGGAAAATATAAAATCGAAAGCAGAGGAAGCCTATAGACTTGCGAAGGTAGCTTCTGAGAAGCAAAAACGTACAACCAAAATTGAACTTGATATAAAACCAATTGTTAAACGCTTGAAACCAAATATAAAGAAAAATCCGGCTGACGTATCAATGGAGGATAAATTGAGTCTCCTCTTTGACCTTGATGACATTCAAAGAAAGTTCGATTCAAGAATTGTTAATAGCAATACGGTATACCGAGAATCTGTAGTGGAAAACAAGTTTGCTAACACTATTGGAAGCGACATAGAATGGACTGAGGTCAGAGTGTCTCTTATGATCGCATCATTTGCCCGTGAAGAAGGGAAACTCCAATATTCCTATGATACGGAATCAGGAACAAAAGGATATGAGCTTATAGAGTCTATTGATCTCTCTGAATTTGGCTCAAAAGTACCAAAAGAGGCTATAGATTTATTATCTGCTGACAAACCACCATCTGGTGTTCTTACCGTTATTGCAGATCCAAGTATAGCTGGGCTTCTTGCACATGAAGTGATGGGACATGCTTCAGAGGCGGATGAGGTTGTTAAACGCAGAAGTTTCCTAACAGATATGGTCGGCAAACAAGTTGCTAGCGAATTAATTACTATGGTGGATGATGGAACAATAGAAGGAGCCTATGGAAGCATACCTTTCGATAGTGAAGGGACTCCCTCCGAAAGAACAGTTATAATTGAAAATGGCATATATAAGGGATATATGCATAGTCTTGAAACAGCAGCAATACTTGGAGCTAAGCCTACTGGAAATGGCCGTGCTCAAGATTTTAACCGAAGAGTTTGGGTTCGCATGAGAAATACCTTTTTCGAGGCTGGTGATTGGAGCTTAGATGAGGTGATTGAAGATACAAAAAGTGGATTGCTGGCCTTAAAAGCTGTTAGCGGTATGGAAGACCCTACTGGTGGAGGATTTGAAGCGAGAGCGCTGATGGGATATATAATCGAAAATGGTGAGAAGAAGAATCTTGTTAGGGCTTTAACACTTACTGGCAAGGCTCTGGAAATATTAAAAACAGTGGACGCTGTAAGCAAGGACTTCAAACTGGATGGAGGATTTTGTGGCAAGGGAGAAGAGGATTGGGTTCCTGTAACCACAGGCGGTGCTTATATTAGAGCGAGAATTATTGTAGGAGGCGGATAGCATGAGTGACATATGGGAAATTGAAAGTATAAATGATAAGGCTTTGAAAATCGGATTAAAGGAAGGAGTTTCTCAAATTGAAGTATTTTCCATTAATGGACATATGCGAAATGTGTATGTTGAAAACAGTGAGATTCATTTGGCAACCGATAATTCATGGATAGGTCTGGGTGTAAAGGCTATTATTGGAAAAAGAGTAGGCTTTATCTCTGGGATAGTATCAAAAAATGAAGATATAGAGCGGGTAGTAAAAGAAAGTGTTTCACTTGCAAAAATTAGTCCTGAGGATAAAGATTTCAAAAGTTTACCTTCACCAGCAAAAGTGCAAGGAATAAAAGATATTGGATATGATGAGAATATTGTTAGTACTTCCATGGATTATTTTATAAAATTTGCAAAAAATGTTGTAAGCGCTGCTGAACATGATGATGTAAAAGTTATGAATGGTCTTGTAAGAGTAAATAACTATACACTTTGCATATCAAATTCTCTGGGGATTAACCTAAGTAGAAGAGGGACATTCATATTTATACATTTCCTAGCTAAAAAAGAGATAGCTGAAGGTGTTGAGAAGGCGTATTCTGCGACACTTAAAAATTTGGATCCTTCTAAAATTGGAGAAGAACTGCACAGAAAAACCGTTATATCGGCTAAAGCAAGAGCGTTCAAAGGAGCCGAAAAAGTAACAACAATAATTAAACCATTAGAGTTAGAAGCACTAATAAACAGTACTGTTAGCTCAGCTGCTAGCGGTGAAAACATAAATAAGAAGAGAAGCGTCTGGCTTAATAAAATAGGTGAAAATGTAGCTTCAGAAATGTTGACAATTATTGATAATCCTTTCCTACCAGAAGGTCCTAGAAGCAGTCTATTTGATGATGAGGGGGTTCCAACAAAGAAAAAAGCGATAATTGAAAAAGGAGTTTTGAAATTGTATCTTTTCGACTCATATAACGCATACATAGCAAATGTCGAACCTACAGGAAATGGCTTTAGAATTGGTACAAGAACCATAGAAACGGCACATCAGAATCCAACATATTGTAGACCTTCTAACTTGGAAATATTACCAACCAGTAAAACTTTGGATGATCTAATAAGTGAAATAAAATTTGGCGTTCTTATTGAAAAATTTGCTGCGCCAATGGCTGACCCATATACTGGTAATTTCGGACTTGAGGTTAGAAGTGCTATTCTAATAGAGAATGGAGAACTTACACAACCAATTAGGCACGCTCTACTAACGGGTAACTTTTATGAGGGTCTAAAGAATATATCAGGAATAGCAAATGATTCTCGTCTTATAGAGAACGTCAAGACTCCATCCATTCGCTTTGAAGGTTTTCAACTATTAGGATAAAAATTCTTTTATTTTACCTAGTTCATTTAAAAAACACTTACATGTTTGTGATTGATATTCGATATAGCTTAAGTGCATAAAAGCACTAATATCTATGAAAATCATTTCACTCACCATAAAGTACTCTATCATGTTTCTCAGAGATTTTTTCGATCTTCTTATCATCTACTAAAGGAGGTTCAGTAAAAATAGGATCATTAGGATTGACCTCTTCTTCGATAAGCTTCCTAATGGCTTCTCTGACTAGCTCCCTTATACTCTTTTTCCTTTTCTTAGAGAGTTGCTTTAGTAATTGATATTCTATTTCATTTAATGAAGTTTGAACGATTTTCAAATCAGTACACCATTTTTCTTTTTCATCTTAATGATTTATTGTTATATATTGCATGTTATTCTTTTTCACTCCCCTTAATTTTTTATCTTTTTGCTAATAATATAAGAAATGAAGGTAAATAAATGATGATGACAATAAAAGATGCGTTTAAACATATATGCATCCATAGCTCAAGCATAGAGTTCTTTCCATCAGAAGACAACATAAAACATGTGAGAGCCGAATTTGCTTATTTTAGCATCGACGTAATTGAATATTTTATGGGTAACAAAGAAATGACCGTTAATGCATTAAAATTTACTGAGCAGTATTTTAAGAAAGAACTAAAAGTAATACTCAGAAAAAGGAGGGATATTAAGAAGGAATATCCTCCTATTGAAAAGTTAAGAGAATCCGTGCTAATTGAAACCGATAATGAACGTATAAAAAGCAGCTTCTACGATGATTACTTTCTTCTTTATGTAGTTGTTAAGATAAAAAACTTAAATAGAATCTCTGTACTATGTCGTGATAATAAGATAGCAGTAGAAATAATTTGCGAGAAATTACCTGAGAACATCATAAATTCATTTGAAGCAACTAGAGTTATATGTCAAAAGCTAATTTAATACCCTATAATCATATTTTTCTTTAAAAACCTTAAAAAAGTATTCTGAGATAATATATTTTGGTGATTGCATGAGAGATGAAGTGATACGATATAAAGTATTTCCAATGCTTACTTGGCTCATTATAGTAATGACTCTAAGCGCATATACAGTATCAAAAGCTCTCGCTGGTGCTTTTGGCATTAAGGCTCAAAGTGTGGCAGAAGAGATTCTTCTAAACCCGTTTGGTTTAATTGCTATAACGATATTGTATTTCGTTTTCTTCGCTATTGCTTACCTTACAGCTAGGATCAAAATTGTTAACCTAATAACATCAACTATGTTTTCACTCGTAATGGGTGCGGGTTTATTTGGAACAGTATTTTTTGTGGCAGATTTTATAAGTGCTCAAATAGTTCCAGAGGCTCTTATACTGACATCAAGTGTATTTGTACTGGCAGTAATCTACCAATGGGTAACAAAGAAAGACTTATCACACTGGACCTGGTGGCTGTTTTTCCTATTACTTGTAGCAATAGGGTTAACAGTCGCGGAAATCTTTGTCCAGGCAAGTTGGTTCAGAATCGCTGTTGACTTAGGAGTTGTGGTTCTTTTTGTGTTTATAGTCATGTATGATATGTATCTGATTAGAGAGCGGATCCCTGATGAAAATTGGATGCTTGGAGTCTTAAACTTTTTCTTAGACTTTGCAAATATACTAATTAGAATAATAGCGATACTGATCGAAATATACAGCCAGAGCTAAAGTTAAATGCATTGCTATTTCTTCTATTTCTATTTTCTCTATTTTCCATATTATTATCATTATTAACTTAGTAT
>JAGGXT010000047.1 GCA_021162905.1 Candidatus Odinarchaeota archaeon
ATAGAATACATTACGGAATTAATATTTACACTAGAGAAGAATATTTTGATTAATACACGTAGCGCGTAAAGTTCTGATAATTATATTACAAGAAGTTTAGGAATATTTTTATATCAAATAAGAAAAAATGGTAACCACTATTTGGAGGATTCGGAATGTCTGAGACACAACCATTAAATTTGCTAAGAAAATCAATAAATAAAACCGTAATTGTAAAATTAAAAAACGGAAATGAATTTAAAGGCAAACTCGCTGAAATGGATGCATATATGAATGTGGTTTTAATTAATGCAACGGAAATAGAAAATGATCAAGTTGTGGCTGAGTATAGCAAAATATTTGTTAGAGGAAACAACATTCTCTTTATCAAACCTGATGTAGAAGAATAATTAAAGTTTAAGATTTCCATCTGTTTTTCCTATACTCTTCGATTATATGTTTTATTGTAAGTTCTGCTTCTCTTTTCTGTCGTTCTGTAATTTCCTTTTTTACTCTTTCAATAGCTTTTTTAAATTCAATAGCTGGAATAATACCAAAATTTTTAAAGAACTTAATATTCTTAAGTTCCGAGGATAAAATTACTGGTATTCCAGCGTTAATTAATTTATCAAAAGCTATATGTGCCATAGGCGTCTCACTTATAATAGCTTTTATTTTTAATGAGATAAGATAGTCAGCAAGTGTTTTACCGCCACCGCTTCCATCTTTAAAGTAAAGAATATCTTCAGGAAATATTCCTAAGTTGCTTTGATAATTTAAAATATGATCCATAGTGAATTTTTCAATAACTTTAAACACAATAATATTTGGATTTTTTTCAAACTCATAAACTTTAAGGAGGGTAGTCAATCTTTCAGTAAGAAGATCTATTTGTTTTCTAAGATTTTTATTTTCTTCTCTAAGCGATTCTAATAATGTATTTGTTAATTCACTTTCGTATGTTACTTTTTTGTTTTCCTTAACTCTTTTAATTTGTTCATCCATCTCTAAAATTATACTTTTAAGATTCTTGATTTCAAGCCTTAGCCTCTCATTTTCACGCTCTAAAAAACTTATATGTTCTTGAAGTTTACTTATTTGATCTAAAAGTGATTTATCAAATGAGCTTATAATATTCTTATCTGCCGACAACTTTACATTTTCTTGACTTGGTTTTTGTTCCTCAGCATCAGTCTTTGTTAACATCTCTCTAATAGCAGATATTATAGATTTACCACGAATCACATCAGCTTTTATTTTCTGTTTATAATGTAGTGGAATTTTTTCAGACTTTATGAGAGCCTCTATTTTATCCAACTTTGGTTTATAATGGTAAAAGGCTTTTATCGCAGCTGACAGAGCATCGCGCTCATGAGCAGTATTTACAGAAAATTGAGATTTTGTGGATAAGAAATCCTCAACAAGCGCTCTTTTTTCATTAACAGTTAGATTTCTTTCTGGATAAAAAATAGGAATTTGAAGAGTTGAAGCAAGTTTATTAACAAAATCAGGTGGAGGATTTACATCACTAGCAATTAAGATGGGTATTCCAATTTCAGTAATTACACGGATTATTTCACTCCTAGACCACTCTTTATGACTATTTAGATAGACTAGATTTCCATCTAAGTCTAAACATGCTAAACCTGTCGTAGTACCAGGATCCACACCAACTATAATATACCTCTGACTTAGCGTTTTCCCACCCTTCTTATCATCTCTAAGAGGAAGGAACATCATATAGGGAGAAACATTTTTCTCTATTTTTATTTTAACATCAGCATTACTTATAATTTCTTTTTTAATAATAGCTCTTACATCCGAAATTGGGGCGTATATATCAAAAATAACTTTTTTATAACCAAACTCGGTTTCGTAAACAATTTTGTCAAAGTCAATATTATTTTCTTTAAGAGCATTTTCTATTCTTTTGGCGATCTCTTTCACTTTCACTTGAAAAAGTCTTTGATACCTTGCTTGACTCCAGCCCCCCTTTCCAGGGTGACGAGCTCTTGTGATGACTACCCTAGTATTATAATTTATTACTAAAGAAAAACCAACCTTCTTCTTTGCTAATTTAGCACAAAAATAGGCAGTTTCTATGGACGTTGGCTTACGGTCGATCTTTACATTAAATTTCTTTTTTATTATAGAAACTATTGATTCATAAGTATAGCCAGGTGCGCCAGTTATTTGGACGAGTTTTGTATCCTCAGGAATGTTCTGTAAGAAATATAAAAGTTCTTTTTGACTACCAAACTCGGAAAAATTGTCTATAGCAACTATTTTTGGTCTATATTTTCTTATAGCAAGTATAACAAATTTTAATGGTATCCCTTCCTTACCATAAATAACTTTATTGGTGCGATCGTCAATAATTATAAGTGAGAATAGATTTTTAAAGAGAGGATGCGAGTGTTCTTGCGTAGAATGATAATCTAATCCAGCAATAAACAAAGATTCTCCTCCATATAATTATTACACACTCGTATATCATTACGTTTTGGTATGTTATGCTTAATAGAAATATAGAAATCATATTAAAGAATTTATCTATTTGTCTAAACAAATATTTTATTATTGTACTTTTTCCTTCTTTAACCAATAGAAAAGAAAAAAGTTATTATAGATTAAAAGTATTATAAAAACAGAATTAATTTATTCAATAGTTAGGTGAGATTAAATGGATAATGACTTAATTATAAACGATGACACCGTCGTTAAAGTTGCAAAAGCACTAGCTTCGGAAACTAGGTGGGCCATACTAAAGCTTCTTCAAAAAAGGCAAATGGATGTCAGCAGAATTGCTAAAGAACTAAAACAAACAGAAGCAAATATTAGTGCGCAAATAAAAATTCTTGAGGATGCGGGGCTTATAAGAAGTCACTACGAACCAGGCGATCACGGAGTAAGGAAAGTTTGTGAGACTGCTGTTGATAAAATAATTATTGAGCTTGTTTCTAAGAGTGAAGATTAAAGTGTTTCATATTTTTTTGCAATTTCTTCTATCGACTCTTCGAATGGTGCAACTTTTATAAATTGACGTTTTCTTATTTTAACAAATATAGGGAAATTAACAACTTCACCTGTAATTAATGCCTCACCAACTGATAAAGAAGATATCATGTCAAGAGTACGTCTATCTATATGTTCACTACTTGCACCTATATGTTGTAAATCGTATGGGTTTGTTATTCTAAGTATAATCTGAGTATTACACTGTGAGAGTGCCGTTGTTGACAATCTCACTGGACGTTGTGAGATAAGACATAAAGAAAAATAAAACTTACGACCTTCTCGAGCAATTGTTTCAATTATTCCTTTAGATATAGCTTCTTCTCGTCTGGCTTCTGGACAAAACTGATGAGCTTCCTCTATAACAGCTATCACAGGAGGTATTCTATTATTTCTTCTTAAACTGAATAGACGATGAAGGACATATGTGACAACTAATTGTTTTTTATATAGACTTATGAGATTACTCAGATTTAGTATTATTAGCTTTCCTGGTTTCATTAAGTTCTCCCAAAATGGATTTTCCGTATCACTAAAAAAGTATGTTTCCTTTAGCATATAAAGCCAACCTAGCAGTGCCTCTTTCGTTCTAGGATTAATATCATTTGAAATTTGTATTTTTGATATTATAGATTCTAATGTAAATTTTTTTTCTGCATTACGCATTTTAGAAATCACTCTCATTAATTCTCTAATTTGAATCTCAGACAGTTGTGGAAGAAAACTTGAGAAGAGCGATCTATTGATGTATTTCATTGAAAACTGAATTTCACTAGCGTTAATAACATGCACATTGTTGATAAATGGGCTATCATTTAATGAAAATGGAACGTATTCTCCGTGAACATCAAAGACTATAATACTAACACGGCCTTCGGATGGCTTTCTAAGCATCAATTCTTCTAAGAGTACAGATGTTGTATATGATTTGCCCGCACCAGACATAGCAAGAATTGCAACATGCTTTCTAAACAGTTTTGTTAAATCTAACTTAACCTCATAGCCATGACCAAGAAGCTTCCCAAGGAAAATCCCTTTTGTATTAAATCCTAAAATTTTGCTTAAAGTCTCATAGGAGGCTAAAAAGGCCCTATCACCAGGGCTAGGTGGAATATTACATGAAGATAATTTTCCTTGCGACTTATCAAGAATCCCTAATGACTTAATCTTTAATAAGGTATATTCCCAAAGATCAATTGGAAATAGAGAGTCTAAAGCACTACCGCTTCTTTCAAATTCAGCTACTGATTCTATTTGACTAAAATAACGATTTGTCTTGATTATATCAACTATTAAGCCAACTAATAATTTCACTTGATATGGTATTTCCACATATAGTCCTTTTTCAAGGTTTGAAGCTATTTCTGGTTCTGCTAAAACATAAAATTCTTGCGTATTTGGGGTTTCCCCCAAACTAATAACTCGACCTATTTTCATATTATTTATCCCCGCATAACTATTCCATGTATATATTTATCCTACATTTAATGGGAAAATTCCCTTTTCTCTACGTTTTTTATGTAAGAGTTGAATGAATTGAGTTTTTGATAAAAGCCTACGATATATTAACTCAGCATCTTTTTGAAGTACTTTTGCTCTGTTATCAGCCTCAACAAGAATACTAGGGAAAGAATAAATGGAACTATAAGAGGATAACCCAATTAGAATTGAAGCTATTTTTATAACGGAATTTATAATATCGTTATCGGGTGAGAAAAACTCAATACGAAGAGGAAGATCGAAATCTACAGGCTTTAGATAGAATGTTCCTAGATTAGAGTATATTTTTTTAATTATTTTATTTAATAAAGGAGATTGAAGTTGCTTTAGCTCGTAGGGTGCGAATACTGCTGTTCTTTCTGATTTGTTAAGAACACTATGTAAAAATATTACATCATTAATAGTCTTTAAAATCCCTCTATAATCCATATCCAATATTTCTCTCAAAGAGTCAAAATATTTAATCATCATGGGAAGAGCTTTTAACAGCCAGTTTATAAAAGAACGTTTACGACTGTCCTTAATTACACCAACAACATATACATTATATAAATTACTGACCTCAAATAATTCGGAATAT
>JAGGXT010000329.1 GCA_021162905.1 Candidatus Odinarchaeota archaeon
GGTATCTCACCAGTCTCTATATAGCTTATCAAGAGCTTATCCATTTTTTCACGCGGAGACAAAGACTTAGCTGTTTCACTTAGTTCGTTAAATCTTGATACTATGTTGCTGAGAATATCATTGTAGGTACTGCTAACCTGTGGCTCAATGATCCCACCATCTTCTATGCGACTTTGCACCTCATCTAATGGAAACGAAACTATCATCATGAATGACGAAATTATTAAGAAACTAAATACAACAAAAACCATCAACGTTCTCATCTTCACGAAAATCGCCCCGGCCTGCCATATAAAAATAAAACGCAACAAATAACCATTAAAGAAAAAAGAAATTTAAAATTTTCCAAAAACACTAGCAGAAAGAGAAACGAAAATAAAAATTCTAACTCAAGCGTCTTTTTATTTCCTTAATGTATTTCAGCTTTACTCCGCCAGTAATCACTATCCGCATGCTTGTACGCCTCATGATAATATTTCAGCGCCTTCTCGTACATGCCCAATGCATAATACAGGTGACCCAAGTCAAAGTACGTAACAACAAAATTAGGGTTCGCCTTAATGGCCTCCTGGTAGTACTTAATCGCTTCTTCGTATCGCCTCATATATCGAAGAATGTCACCCAACCCACGTAACGCTACAGCTCTAATTATAAGTATTGTTGCAAGTGAGAATACTTTAGTGTCATTGATGAAGAAGTTGCATGTCATCAAGAGTATTGTAGTGATTCTCATGATGTAAGAAGGATTTTTGTATTACGCTTTGCGTCTTTATTAGCCTCCGATATTGATAGCTTTAACGCTTTTTATGTCACTTTATCCTGACTTTGAGAGCCTCCGAAGTGAGTTTCGAGACCTTCTCGAATATTGTAAATTTCTCTTGACAGAATAACTTCTCTGTGGTTTCGATAAAGTTATTAGTTTCTGTTTTATTTATTGATTAGATTGGCAAGAGAGTTGAGGCGCTTATTAGCTTTTTCTGTTATCGGTATTACAATTAGAAGGAAGGCGTATATAAGTAGAAGTTATTTTTAGGAAGGGCATTAGTTTGGCATTTTACATGTGCAAATTGTTTTTTAGCGGACTGGTTTTGAGAGGCGAAGGAATAGATATTATTGTCAAACCTCTCTTGGCAGAATTCTTAGTAAAAGTGACGTGACGATAGCAGTTAAGATGACAAAGAGAATAATTGCGGTGTATATGTCTTCGGATATAAGTCCTTTTGTGAGGCCCAAAAATGCTGGAATGATTGCAAAACTGAGTCTATAATTGAAGTACATGCTGAATTTTTTTGCATTTTCCTTTCCAAAGAATCTTGACGAAGGCAGATACACACCAAGATACTTAGAAACATAGGCAGCACTACCTAGGATTAGAAGGATGATAACTGCTTCAAGTGTTACTACGTTAAATTTGATCAGTAGACCAGCTCTAAAGAAGAAGAGAGGAGCTAAGAATCCAAATATAAGGCCTCTCAATTTTTCGCTAACCAGTTCTTTTTTGCCGAGGGTTCTTGAGAAGATAGCACCTGTTATGAACGCCAGTGTGGCATCACCAGCACCAACATTGGAGGAAATATATGCCAGCAACACTAAAAGAATAATTATGAATCGTATTTCCATTTCCGCCTCTTTGTTAAGGTACCGACGTTCAATTAATTTCCAGATAGTAGGTGCGAAAATGAGCACCAGCATAAGCAAGCCAAAAAAAGAGAATAAAAGGATGTCGAATCCTACAAAAAGCCACAACAGGAAAAGTGTTCCATAAATATCAACGAGCACGGCACTACCTATTATGGAATTATAAAAAGAGGCATCCTTGTTTTCGTAATGAATTGCACAGTAGATTAGAGAAATTGATGTTGTGGAGAAAGAAAGAGACGTGACTAATGCCGAGAAAGTAGATATTTTCAATACGCCAACAGCTATTGTGTACACAACTCCAAACGGCAGGAAAAATGAAAGAGTACTAATTATAACGCTTCTCCAAAAGCTTCTTTTTAGGATATCTATGTTAACCTCAGTGCCTGCGAAAAACATAATTCCTAATAAACCTAGGGATGAAATGAAATTTAACCAACCAGGGATTATGTGAAATTTTAGAAAATTAGCACTAATTACACCTAATACTATCAAGATGATAGCAGTGGATACTCCGAGTTCATATGATAAAATGCCAGAAATTAGTATCAGTAGGCCCACTAGAATGGTTTCAGAATTCAAGAAAAGCCATCCCCTGTAATGTATAAATCACTTTTAGAGTTAAAATGCTACCAAGGTTATAGTTTGCGAGTGGTATAAATAAATTTTTAGAGGCTTTAAATATCACATCAAAATGAAAATTGGTAATGATGAATTTAGAATGGAAGTTAAAAGAGAGTATGCATTATTGGCATTCTAGGATGCTTTTGAGTTTATAGTAAGCATCCAGGAACTCCAGGCCTCTGGTTGTAATTACATATTTTTTAGGATCTTCTACATGAGGTTTTATCAGCCCGAATGAAATTAACTCGTTAAGAAATTTTCTTGTTCTATCGTTAGGCATTCCGGCTCCATATGAGATTCTAGTGATGCCACAGCCATCTTTATGTCTTTTTACAACTTCAAGGATATCCGCGTAAATGTCAAGTTTGGTTCTTCTCAAATTATCCACCTATCAATTAAATTCTATTGGTTCTGGTAGCTTATCAACTTTTTGTGGTTCTTTTGCAAATCTCACGTTTCCTTCAATTTCTAGGGTTTCCGTATAGAAGATATTGCCTTCAATCTTACAATTTCTGAGGTATATTCTTTTCCCGAAGAGTGATTTCACCTTAGCACCTTTTTCCACCATTATTTCGTCAGCGTATATGGTATCTGCTTTTGCTTTTGCTCTGATTTTCACTTTCTCAGCAACGACAAAACCTTCTATTGTTCCTCCTTTCCCTATCTCAACAACTGAGGCTTTTAATCCGAGAGTTGTCTTTATTGCACCGCCTACTTTTACTTCATTGGCTCTTATTATCTTTGCTTCCACTTTTCCACCTATGCTTATTTTATTTGCGATTAGCCCCTCGCTAACTTTAACTGAGCCTCCTACGGAAATAATATTTTTTACTTCTAAGCTTCCATTAACTTCTACTTTTCCACCTACGTTTATTGTCTCTCCAGTGCCAGTACCCCTGACGATTAATTTTCCACCAACATCTATAGTTCCTATTTCGAAATCGCCGAATATTGAAACAGTACCGCCTACAGAAATCAGTTCACCTTTGACATTTCCAGTTATTTCTGCAAGACCACCAATATTCACAGTACTAAATTCTAGATCGCCTTCGCATTTAAACTTACCACCGACGCTAATTTTAGTTACTTCCCCACCACCAATTTTGGCTATACCGCCGGCATCTATATATTCAGAGATAACTGTGCCCTTTATTTCAATTGTACCTCCAACACTAATCTTAGTTACCGAGACATCCATCTCCGCTTTAAAACTGCCACCAACATCTATATCTTCTGCTACTACTGTTCCCATGACATTTACCTTGCCGCCAACAGAGATTGTTTCCGCTTGTAAATTTCCGAAAACTTGGAACCTATTGTCGATATCTATTTTTTCTGCAACCAAGTCACCTTTAACAAGTAAAGAGCCATTTGATATATCTATTCTATCAACCTCAAGGTTACCGTTTATCTCGACAGTCCCTCTACGACAATTATCGCATTCTAACCTTTTTGCAACAACATCTCCTTCAAAGGTACAGCTGCCATGGCAGATGATTGCCCCTTTTACTTTGATTTCTCCTGACTCGCTATTTATAATCGCATTTCTTCCTACAATCAGATTCCCTTCAACAACGGATAATGTTACGGTTTCTCCATCTCTAATCATGATGTCTACCATTATTAGCACCGTTTTAATAAAAACATTGGAGGAAATATATATCTAAGGCACAAGTTGTGTGCACCAGCATTGCTCCTATTTTTTATCATCACACTCTACTATTTGAAAGGCAAAGTTGAATAGATTTCTTATCACCTAAACCCTCTAGGTGATAATTTCGGTTTATTTAGCCAGATATATTTAAATTGGAACATAACAGAAGTAAAAGTAGTCATAATATAAAAGTAGCATAAGGGCAATGATACCTACTATTATATCAAGAAAGGAAGCTTTAGTAATTGTTGTTGGAACGGTAATAGCTCTATTGTATACGTTATTCATATCTATAGAATTGTCTAATATAACATTAGGTATATTTGTGACCTCCTTTTTGGTTGTTAATACTATGTTGCTGATGGGATTGGATGATTTTAGAGTTTTCATTAAGAATTTATCGATAGCGAGTTATAGGGATCTGTTTTTATCTTATTTTTGGTTTGTAATTCTTCCGTTTCTTATGTTCAACATTCTAACGTTAAACATTTTATCTTTGGGGATTATACTTGAATTTCTGGTTTACATAGTTATGCCTACATTTATAGCGATACTGCTTACATTACCACGTTTTGAAGTTAAGAGCAGATTTCTTGATTTGGCACTTATCCTATTTTTCATATATCATTTTGATAGTAGGGCGTTTAAGGATATTTTTGCAATTGGTGGGAACAGTCTCTATCCGATAATGAGTATTTATATGGTGAATGTTGCAATTTTCATATTCTTCATAATTCGACATTTAACGAATATAGGTTTCTCGTACGAGTTCGAGAAGAGCGATCTTAAGATTTGGTTTCAAAACATAGCAATTCTCACGGTAATTCTTATTCCATTAGGGCTCGTGATAGATTTTATCAGACCCAAAACAACGTTTGAGAATCCTATTTACTTTATATTGTACTTTATTGGGATATTTCTAACGATTGCGACCGTGGAAGAAATAGCATTTAGGGGGATACTTTTAAACGTAATTTCGAAAATTCTTGATGATGAGAGAGGAGCATTGGTAATTTCATCAATAATTTTTGGATTTTCACACTACAATAATTCAGCACCAGGAGATTTCAGATACGTATTTTTGGCGACAATCGCAGGAATCTTCTATGGTTTATCTTATTTAAAAGAAAAGAGATTATTGCCGGCAATCTTAGTTCACACATCGGTTGATACTATTTGGAAATACTTTTTTGACTAATCGTGGGACTCTCCAGAAATTTCCTTCCTTACAATTTTTCCCCTCGGCTCAAGTTCTTCAAATATTTCTGCTTGAAATGTATAAATCTTAACATCCTCGCTCATCCAACAATCTCCAGGCAGTCCCGCTTTATAGCAAGTCCATGTTAGAAACATCATCTCATCCCATTTCTGCTCCACGGGAACTTGAGGTAATAAAAGCCCTTTAAAGAAGCCTTTTTCTACAATTAATCCATCACGCCCTATTTTTATTTTCTTAGGATACTCCATCGGATCGGATACGGACAACAATTTTGGTGGAGTCAGAATACTAACCTCTACAACAATATCATTCATCTCATCTAAGCTTACTGGCTCAAAGCGTGGGTCGCTAACAGCTGCTTGAATTGCTACATCAATTGTTTCTTCAACTAATGGTTTAACTGGGTATGGATATCCAATACATCCTCTTAGCTCATGTTTTCTCTTTCTTCGCTCTCCCACAAGTTTATTGAGAGTAACAAATACACCACTTTGCTGTGATAACTTTTCTGATGGTAATTCTTTAGGCGGTTTTATTTTCTTTCCCTCACGCAAATAAGTCTCGATAGCTCGTCGTGCAAGCTTTACTAGAAATACACCTTCCTCATCTGTATAGTATGGCATTCTATCACCTTGCCCTAACCAGCTTATATTTTAATTTTAACTTTAACACTATAATCTATTATTATAAAAAACATTATTATAATAAATAATATATATTCTAAATTTGCTTAACTTCATTACAAATGTGTGTTGTTGCAGAAGGTATATTAAGCTTTGTATAGTTTAGCAATTTATACGTTGGACCTTAGGTGAACATCATGTGCAGAATGTTTGCTATGTTTTCACAAGGGAAAAGCTCTCAAAATATTTTAAAAGCAACTATTTTATCTCTTAAAAAAGCTGCGAAAGATGATCCTTATCTTAAAAATATCCCGCGTACGCATCCTCATGGCTGGGGAATAGTAGCTTATAATCTCTCTGAGGATGCTCATAGCCTTATATATAGGAGTAGAACACCAATTTATGAGGATAAGATTGCAGATCTCATTGTTCAATCGTCGGTCTTTAATGACAACTTTTTCGCAGTTGCGCATGTAAGAAAAGCCCCACCAAATTCACCACTAAAACTAACATATGTTCACCCGTTTGAAGAAATTATCGATGAGAATATGACACTTTATTTAGTGCATAATGGTGTTACATCGAGACGTTTCTTGATAGAAGAATTCAATGTTACTTATAACGGGCTTTCCGATACCCAGATAATGCTAAAAATTATAGGTAGAGAGGTACGCAATGGAAAAGATTTGAAACATGTACTTCATGACTTTGATAGTAGATTATTAGAAAGAGTGAAGAGTGGAGATGTAAAGGCGTTCTCTGCAGTTCAACTCATTATAGCAGAGGTTAAGAACAAGAACGCAAAATTATATGCTCAGTCATTAATTAACACTTACAGATATGCCAACACTCAAGAATCTGAAAGAAAGTTAAGATATTATGCTCTTTATGTTGTAAAAATGATGTATAATGATTCGGTAGCTATTGGGATTATGTCCTCATCCGTTCTTCATTATATGAAGGATGATTTTGAAAAACTTATTTTTGATATCATTGAGGTAAAGAATGGAGAACTTGTGGAAATAGAATATAATGTTGAGAACCTATTAAATAATGTCAAAATAGAAAAAATAGTTAATATTTAGCAAACTCTATAAAGTTTATTCGCTCTCTATAGGCTTGACAATAAGTGTACCTTCTTTAACCAATAGCTGCACCACTTTTTTTATTCCGACAAGCTTTCTTATATGCTCGGGAATAACTAATCTGCCGAATTCGTCTACTTCTGCAATTTCGCCAAGGATTTTATGTGCATACCCCTCTATAACACCATCTCTAAGTCTTAATATGCGATCTCCATATTTTGCGACCTCTAGGTTATGGGTTACTGCTATTACTGTTATCTTTAAGTCTCTTTGCAATTGTTTTAGGTAACTCATTACTTCAGCACCAGTCTCGGAATCAAGTTCTCCTGTTATTTCATCACCTAGCAAAATTTTTGGTTTATTTGCAAGAGCTACTGCAATAGCAACGCGTTGGGCCTCTCCTCCACTGAGTTCCGTTGGTTTATGGTTCATTCTTTTTTCTAGTCCTAGGTTTGTAAGAAGTGTAATAGCCCATTCTTTTTTCTCTTTTGTTATTTTCCCATAGGCTTGCATGGGCAGTAATACATTTTGCAGAGCAGTTAAAGTTTCGATAAGATTTCCAAATTGCCACACAAAACCAACAACACTTCTTCTATATGCGATAGCTTGAGCTTCTGTCAGTCGGGTTATATCTCTTTTATTTACGAAAATACGTCCTGCTGTTGGTTTATCCAATGCTCCGATTAATCTAACGAGTGTTGTTTTTCCAGATCCAGACGGACCTACAATGCTTAGAAACTCACCTTCTTTTACTTCAAAGTTAACTCCACGGAGCGCAATAACTTCCTCTAGTCCCCGTCTATATACCTTAATTAGATCTCTAATCACAATTTGATGCGTCTCAACTTCTGGTGGTAACTTATCCAAACTCATACCTCATCTCCCTAGCTATATTTAATGATTTCAGATTATATACAACTGGTAAATTACCTATTAAGGTGGATGCAACCAGAACTAACAAAATGAGCCCCCAAAGTTCAATTGGCACTATATATTCAACGGGAAAGATAACATCTCTTAGGGGACCCATATTAAATAGGACCGCTCGTGATAAATTATAACTTTGTAGGAGTGCTAGGAGGATCCCAAAAATTGATGCAACAAAAGTATTAAGCAATGTATCCAGGTATACGTATTTTGAAATCTGAGCTGGTTCCAAGCCAAGTGTTCTCAATATTACCATTTCTTTTTTCATTTTCTCAAATTTGTCAATATAAATAGTTGCTTGGCCAACTGTTAGGAAGAATAGCATAACAGTTAAGTTCAAATAGAGGAAGCTGAAATAGGCCCTGTTTTCGATATATGAGGTAATTGTGTTGTAGTAATTCTCTGCAACACGTAAATGTGAGATCTTACCTCCAAGCGTGCTATTAATTAATTCGGCTACATTATTCACATCAGCACCATCATCTACCCTTACCAAAATATATGCTTCTTTGGTAAAATTCAAAGTATGGCCAATAATAGCTTTGTTCACAACTGCAACAGCACCTAATGGGGCAAC
>JAGGXT010000003.1 GCA_021162905.1 Candidatus Odinarchaeota archaeon
AGATATCCGTAAGAGTAAGAAAAAGCGGGGAAACCATACAAATGAACGTCAATGAACTCATAAATCGCCTTCGCGAAGAAACAAAAGGATATCCAAAGAAACCGTTATATTTCTCAAAATATCTTTCAAAACGTCCAAGATTTATGCATCTAGATTAACTTCACTATGCTATAATTCAACATCAACTTTAACCTATTTAATAGTACTCTCATTTATTTAATATCTCAACTTACCAGTAAAACTAGCTGCTTTAGTATGCTTTGCTTGTAAGTCAAGTAGTTTTCGTCGTTAAAAGAGTATTTCGAAAATTTTTTATATATATTTTAGTTTTTCAGTATAATACAAATAAAATTTAAAGAAGGGGTGATAAATGAGAGGGAATCGGAGGGTTAAAGTAGCAGCAATTGTAGCAGTAATAATCATAGTTATTGGTATCGCCGCTGGCATATACTATTATTATGTAACAAGACCAAAGCCGCTACATCTACTTCTAACGTATGGGGCTGGTGATCCTATCGAAATGAAAACGGCAGAAATACTTAAAACAACATGGGCAGAGTTAGGCATAGATTTAGAAGTTAGAAGCATGGAATGGGAAGCTCAGTGGGAATTAGCTAGAGGAGATCCTCTAAAAGCTCAAGATATTTTCGTAATGTACTATTGGCCAGGTATTATTACAGCGTATAGTTATTTATACGATCTCTTCCATACGCAGGAAGAAGTGTTATTTAACTTGGCTTATTGGAGCGATCCAGAGGTCGATGAGTTAATGGATGAAGCATTCAGAACAGAGGCTTTAAACATGACGAAAGCTGTAGAACTTTACGAAGAAGCTCAAAACAGAATAATGGAAGAAGCTCCAGTGATATGCTTTTTTGATCTTATGAGTATTCATATAATAAAGAAAGGAATTAAAGGTTACGTCGATAATCCAATCTATACGCACGTTGTACGTTGGTACGAACTACAACCACCAACTGATACTGAAAATGATACATTCACTTACGCATGGGATTCTGTTATCTTTACTACGCATGATCCAAGTGAATCCTTCTCCAATGAAATAATAGCTTTACAAAATATGTATGAACCATTAGTGAGAATTTATCCCAATGGAACAGTTGTTGGTGTACTAGCTACAAACTGGACGGTATCTGATGATGGATTGACTTGGACTTTTTGGCTTAGAAAAGGTGTTAAATTCCACGATGGAACGCCATTTAATGCAACAGCAGTTAAATACTCAATTGAAAGAACAAAAGAACTAGGTATGGGACCATCATACTATTGGGATTGCGTAGATAGTATCACAACATTCCCTGATAACCCGTATAAAGTTCAATTTAATCTAAAATACCCAGCTCCATTGTTAACTGCTATTGCAAGTGCACCTTATGGCGCATACATATTCAGTCCTTCGCTGAAGAAAATAGGTAACCATACAGAAGTATGGCAATGGCTTAATGAAGGAGTATTTGAGGGAAACCCACCATATAGTTACGGTACTGGACCTTACTACCTTGCAAAATGGGTAGAGGGACAATATGCAATATTTAAGAAATTTGATGAGTACTGGGGTGGATGGGACGGTCCGCACTACGAGATGGTAATAATAAAGGTAATGCCGGAACCAACTACAAGAGAAGCAGCATTATTGGCTGGGGAAATCGATTTCACATATAATTTACCGCTAGAACACTTAGAAAATATTAACGCGAGTGGTAAGGCTGTTGTTGTAGCCGAGCCAGCACCTATGAATCTGATTGGGCTAATAAATACTAAAAAGCCACCATTAGATAATAAATTAGTACGTCAAGCTTTATCATACGCGGTGCCATATGAAAAAATTATAGATGAAGTCATGTTAGGCTACGCTACTAGATCTTACGGTCCAGTTCCTCCGGGTATACCCGGTCACTCCAAGAACGTATTTCAATACCCCTATAATATAACTAAAGCTAAAGAACTCCTTGAACAAGCAGGGATAAAAACACCGAAAAAAGCAGCATTGACCATCGCATATTCAAGTGTTATGTTGCCATGTTTTCTCGCACTTACTTATCCACCACTCGCCTTAGAGAATACCAGAGAAGGTGTTAGAAAACAGAAATATGAAGAGAAATGCGATGAGTAAGGGTGAATGCTGAATGGGGTTCAAAAGTTACTTAGTGAAACGGCTTATACTGTCAGTTGTGGTAATACTTGGCGCTATTACCCTTACTTTTTTTGTTTCACGAATTATACCTTCAGATCCCGCTGCTTTATGGGCAGGTTCCCGTCCAAGGCCTGAGCAAATAGAAAGGGCCCGGAAATTTCTAGGTCTAGATAAACCCCTACATATTCAATATATAATATACATTAAAAAGCTATTTTCTGGAGATTGGGGTTACTCGATAAAGTTTAAGAGGCCTGTACTATCGGTAATTTTTGACCATCTACCCGCAACCCTTGAACTTGTTATTATCAGCTACATAGTTGCAATACTTATAGGTATACCCTTGGGTGTTATTTCTGCAGTTAAGGAGAATAAATTGACCGACCATGTTACTCGAGTTATCTCAGTCATTGGCGCGTCTATGCCTACTTTCTGGCTTGGAATAGCTTTACAACTTATTTTTTATGGTAAACTTGGTATTCTTCCTCTGTCAGGTAGAATAGATCCCATGATAATGCTTGAAAATCCGTTAGAAGAAATAACTGGTTTTTACCTCATTGATAGCATATTAACTAGGAACTGGGTCGCATTTAGAAGTTCACTTACACATATAATATTACCAGCTCTTTGCATTGCTACGTACCCCATGGGGCTTTGTACAAGAATGATTAGAGCTTCTATGATAGAAATTTTAAGAGAGAACTATATTAGGGCTGCCAAGGCAAGCGGTCTTCCAGAAAGGTTTATAACGTTTAGATACGCTTTGAAAAACGCAATAATACCCGCAATGACTACTTTAGGTTTATCCTTCGCATACTCCATCACGGGTGCATTTCTTGTCGAAATAATATTTGACTGGGGTGGAATTGGAACCTATACAGTTTATGCGATTCAGACCATGGATTATCCTCTTATTATTGGTATAACTGTTTTTATGAGTATATTTTACGTTTCTATCAATCTCCTTTTAGACATATTACAAGCCATAATTGATCCGCGTGTAAAATACTAATCAAAGGTGAAAAAATCGTGAAGAATGATGATAGCTCTGATACTATTTCAATACCAGTAACGAGAAGATATGAACACAGATTTAGAGAACTTAAAATAATTATCCAAGTAATTAGAAATGATCCCCTTTCACTAGGTTCATTAATTATTATAATGTCGCTTATATTTATAGCAATATTTGCCCCTATAATCGTCCCCTACCCAGAAGATGTGAAGGGTATTCCACGCTTTGGGGAGAAGTTTCTTCCACCCTCGTGGAAACACCCTTTTGGTACAGATTATTTTGGCAGAGATGTTTTTAGCTTGGTAATTGCAGGCGCCAGAATTTCCCTGTCAGCAGGAGTAGTTGTAGTAGGTTTATCGTTGGCCATTGGAGTTCCGTTAGGCATAATAGCGGGCTACTTTGGAGGAACTATGATAGATGAGACTATAATGAGGATAACAGATATGTTTCTTGCTTTCCCACCTCTTCTACTTGCTATACTTATTGCAGCAACACTTGGACCAAGTTTAATAAACGCTATGATAGCTACAGCTTTAACTTGGTGGCCATGGTACACAAGGTTAGCGCGTGCACAAGCGATTTCTATAAAGGAGCAATCTTTTGTCGAAGCTGCAAGAGCATTAGGATTGAGCAACTTAACGATTGTTTTTCGACATATTCTTCCTAACACCCTTGCTCCAATCATTGTTCAAGCTACCATGGATCTTGGTTCAGCTATATTAATGACCTCCTCTCTAAGCTTTCTAGGTTTAGGTGCGCAACCACCCACTCCGGAATGGGGATTAATGGTTTATCTTGGTAGAGTTTATCTCTTAACTTACTGGTGGTATGCGACATTTCCGGGTTTAGCCATCTTTATTACAGTTTTAGCGTTTAACACATTTGGAGATGGTTTGAGAAAGGCATTGGATCCGAGGCTTAGAAGGATAAGACAGGCTTAAGGTGTAAATTATGAGTCAGAATGATGTTCTTTTGTCAGTTAGGGATCTTGTGATACATTTTGTTACGTATGATGGCATTGTTAAAGCTCTTGATGGAGTTAGTTTTGATATTTATAGAGGTGAGGTTTTTGGGCTTATTGGGGAAACTGGCTGCGGGAAAACTGTTACTTCTCTTTCAATCTTAGGGCTTCTTCCAGAAAATGCTAGAATTATAAGTGGGAAAATATTTTTTAAAGGAGAAAACTTACTCGAAAATCCTGAGAAATTAAGAGGTATAAGAGGTAAGGGTATTTCTATGATTTTTCAAGATCCAGCTACATCTTTAAATCCCCTCTATAAGGTTGGAGATCAAATAACGAAAGTTATACTTACGCATCAAAATGTTAGCAAAGAAAAAGCTAGAAAGAAAGCTATTAATCTTTTAAAGTCTGTTGGTTTGCCCGATCCTGAAAGAATTATGAATTTTTATCCTTTTGAGCTAAGTGGAGGTATGCAGCAAAGAGTTATGATCGCTATTGCTTTATCTTCTAACCCGGATTTGCTTATTGCCGATGAACCCACAAGCGCTCTTGATGTTACTGTTCAAGCTCAGATTTTAGATCTTTTGAAGAAAATTAGAGATGAAAGAAACATTTCCATACTTTTTATTACGCATAATTTTGGTATTGTTGCCGAAATATGCGATAGAGTAGGTGTTATGTATGCTGGAACTGTTGTTGAAATAGGAAGTGTGGAAAATATTTTGAGCAATCCGATGCACCCGTATACGAAGGGTCTGTTGGCTTCTATACCTATGCCCGGTAGACGACAGAAACTTGCTATAATTAGGGGCACTATCCCGAGTCTTCTCGATCCTCCTCCAGGGTGTAGATTTCACCCTAGATGTCCGAATGCTATGGATATTTGTCGAAAAGAGAAGCCTGAGAGCGTTGAGGTGGAGGATGGACATTTTGTGGCTTGCCATTTATTTAGGCGGGGGATGTAACAAGTGAACAAAGTTTTAGTTGAAGTCCATAATTTGAAGAAGTATTTTCCAATTAGAGGTTGGCTTTTCAAAACGGTTGGCTATGTTAAGGCTGTTGATGGTGTAAGTTTTTGCATCGGGGAAAAAGAGACTTATGGTCTTATTGGGGAATCTGGATGTGGCAAAACAACTTTAGGAAGAACTATATTACGTCTTATCGAACCAACTGCTGGTAAAGTTATTTTTGATGGAATAAACTTAATGGAATTGGATAGTAGAAAGTTAAAGAGGATGAGGCGTTATATGCAAATTGTTTTTCAAAATCCCTTTTCTTCATTAGATCCAAGGATGTGCGTTAGAGATATTATTGCTATAGGTCTTAAAGCGCATACAAATTTAACTGATCAAGAAATCGACCAAAAAGTTTTAAGATTGCTGAAGCTTGTAGGCTTAAAGGAAGAGCATATGTGGCGTTACCCGCATGAGTTAAGCGGCGGTCAGAATCAAAGAATAGCGATAGCCAGGGCAATATCTTTGGATCCACGCTTCATAGTTTTAGATGAACCTACTTCAGCTTTGGATGTTTCCGTTCAAGCCCAAATACTTAACCTACTTAAAGATCTGCGGGAAAAATTAAAGATTTCATATTTGTTTATTTCTCACGATATAAGTGTTGTAGGATATATTAGCGATAGAATTG
>JAGGXT010000295.1 GCA_021162905.1 Candidatus Odinarchaeota archaeon
ACATAGCCTCCGGAAGCTCGGATGCGACTGTGAGGGTTTGGGACGCTGCCAGCGGTGAGCTGCTGAGAACCCTCGAGGACCATGGAGGCTGGGTGTATTCGGTTGCGTGGAGTCCCGACGGCCGGTACATAGCCTCTGGAAGCAGGGATGCGACTGTGAGGGTTTGGGATGTTAGGAACAGCGAAGAGGTGGTCGTGAAGGAGCTTGGGAGTTCGGTTAATAGCGTTGACTGGGCTGCAGTTGGAGGCAAGGATGTGGTTGTTGCTGGGCTGGCAAATGGTGACATAGTTCTTATATTTTTATGATTTTTATTTGGATGTTTGAGGTTTGGATTGTGCTGTGTGGTTGGTATTTATTAGGTGGGTCTTAGGCATGCTGTCTAAGGTAGTGGCAAATGTTGCGGTGTCAGCTACTAATTTTATTGTGGAACGTATTTGGTGTTTTGAACGTTTTTCATGATTGGGAGGGTGCATGGTAAATGTAATTAATACTTCTAATAAGCTAGAAATTGTGGTAACGACCGAAAAATAGAAGAAGAAATTAAAAAATTAAGAGAAGAGAAAAAGTATAAATTTGAATGATAAGTAGTAATTAAATTAGTTTAGTTAAGTTATAGGTATCGGGTACCATTTCTCTATTTAGTGAGTAGGGGGTTAGGTGTTGAAGAGTTCTGAGGAAAGCTTTCCTCGTGTTGAGAAGGGCACTAGGAACTGGAGCTTATGTCAGAATGCTACGATTCAAAGTAGATGCGGGCAGGAGGAAGATTATGAAAAGATAATAGCGTGGAGGGTGCCTAATGAGGACATAAAATCACTGAAACAATATAATTGTTTTTCAGTAGGAGATCACGAGGCTGCTATAGTTTTTAAACATAACATAGTGGTTGATATTAAGAAATTGAAAGGTTACTATAGACTGCTTTCTGCGGATCGGCATTTATCGATAGTTTGGATACTAACGGAGCGATTTAATTTGGAATTTGGAATTTCGAAAGCTAGAAATTTCTTAACGTCTGACGGCAAGCAATGCGGATTTCATGGCATTTTATTTTTAAGAGTAGCAGATATAAAACTATTTGCTGAAAGAGTTATATACAATAAAACCAAATATACAACATATGACTTAAGGGATTTCCTATTGCCTCATATAAGTGATTTCTTCCGCTCGTTTATAAGTCAGTACACCATGGACCAACTTAAAAAATTGGAATCAAGTGAAATATTAAGCAAAATGGAGGAAAACTTAGCTTCGTTGATTAGTGATTACGGAATAGAAATTGAAGACGTAAGGATTGAAGGGTTTGCCCCGGATAATAATGATGAGACTGGTGGCAAGAATGGTTGATGATATCTACTATCTCGCGGATAAGGAGAAAGTGAACTGCCAAGAAGTTATTATTAGTTTTCGACAAAGAATAGCTGGAATTATTAGAGGATTATCTTCCAATAATAACTTAAGAAGCAAGCTTGCTGAGTCTATAAAAATGTCAAGGCTATTAGAGGGAAACATAGAAAATATACAATCACCAGATGATGCTACTAAAGCCATGAGCATAATAATGGCTACTAGAAGCATAAACAATATAATTAAAGCATCAATGCCAAGTATTACAAGGAAAAATATTGTTGATTTTGTCAATAAATTTAATATAATCGTAAACGCCTGCAACGAGATCTTAAATGTAACGTTAAGCAAAATTATCTCATTGGAAGATTATGTTAAACGCTTATTTGAAAATATCAAAAATTATAGCTACATCGATGCGCCTCTTAGTAATGCTACATTTTCTGTCTTAATTGATTTTAAAGATAAAATACATAATAAAACATTAAAATTCATTATTAAAGAATTAATAATATACATGCTAAACTTCAATGACATAATAAAGGCAGACGAAATACTTAAGAAGGCATCAAATCTTCTCTCGAAGAAAGAATTAATCAAAATTATGAAAGAAATCTCTAATCAAAAAGAAGAAATAGTATTTGATGATAAAAACGAGGCTCTGATAAAAATAATAAGAATTCTAAACTCATTAAGAAAGGTGATCGATGAAAAGGGTATGCTTACAGTTGATGATATTATTAATCAAATAGATGTTTCATTAAGCGCAGCAACGTACATTTTAAGTTGTTTATTTGTTGAAGAGGCAAATGAACTTTACAGTATTCTCTCTTCAATATAAAATGCTGTTGGTGAATCTATTATGAATCTAGAATCAATAAATAATTTACTTAAAGAGATATATAGTAAAGTAAAGCAATTCCTAGAGAACAATTGGTGGACCGTTAACCAAGAACCCATAGTCGAAGTAAGAAAAATAACTCTGGCCAATAAAAGACTAAATATTGAAGAAAGAAAATATTTTCTCACGGAAGCCATTGCCATACTTCAGAATAACATAGAACTTTCAAATAGAGTGAATAATGAAAAGGATAAAGCAAAAATTATGGAAACCTCGTTTAATGACTTTATCAAGTTAAAAAAATTCATAATAAATTTGCTCTTTGCAAGAGAGCTTATCGGACGCTTAGAAATCATAGATGAAAAAATAAAGAGTCTAAAGGAGCTTGATAAACTTATAGAGTATAAAATAAATTCGAAATATTTGAATGAATTAATGTTTAAAATCAAAGAATCTGCATATTCTGGAGAATCCCTAGAC
>JAGGXT010000217.1 GCA_021162905.1 Candidatus Odinarchaeota archaeon
TCATTATATTCGCTCCAATCTCTTCCTTCGGACATTGTGGATCGGTAAATAATACGTATGATGAAAAAATCTTTTCGTCGGCTATTTCATATAACTTTGTTTTAATCAACAAAGCATTGAACTCGAAAAATTTATAAGGGGTTATGAGTATCTAAATTTAGATAATAAATTAAGATTATAAATTGATATAATTGCATTAGGAGGTATTCTTTTTGGAAACATCTCCTTTAAAGGTCGGCGATGTAGCGAGTGAAAAGGATACTCCTAACCTAGAAGAGGTCAGAATTCTTCTCTCCGCCACCGTTAGTAAATATGAATTTCTCGTTACACCACTGGACGATAATAAGTCTCTTATTTTGAGGGTTATCAATACCATCGAGAGGGATCCATATGCATCTCCAGAAGCCCTCGGTTTACAACGGACCCTGCCAGAAAATGTAAAGGTGATTCCAGGAAAGGAAGTGCCAGGAAGACAGACAATAGCCGTGGCACAGCCTATAGCCATTGTGGATAATAAAAAGAAAACGATCTTCGAACCTGTTTATACAGCTAAACCAGGCGCACCAGTATATAGGTTGGCAGATAAAAAACTCATAAGTATGGTTTACGGCTTACCAAAAGATTCAGCTGATGTTTTGATACTTGGCTACGAGTACTTTAGTGGTGTGGTTATACCTGTTTCCTATAAGGTGCTTCCACGACATATTTTAATATTAGGCACTACAGGAACGGGTAAGAGCTGGTTACGGGGAATTTTATTAGAAGAGCTGCATAGACTCGGAATACCACAACTGCTGTTTGATATTAACGCAGAGTACATCCAAGCTACAAAGGAGCTGGGAGGTGTGATATTACGACCTGGTGAAAACTTTACGATAAGTCTTTCATCGATACCTGAAATAATATTTGCAGAGCTCATTTCAAGAGTTTTGCCAACGGAATTCCAACAAGCGATTGCTTTGTGGGCATTTAAATTGTATCTCGAGGAAGTATCCAAAACTGGCTGGGAAAGAGGCGCTGCAAGATATCTTCAGCTTGTTGAGGAAGCTGGCGTTCAACTTCGGGCTAGACAAGATTCTATATTGAATACGAAAGTAAGGATGAATACATGGTTCGGAAGAATGTCTCGTGTTATTGGAGAAGGCCACGATTGGGAAGAAACCTTTAAGAATTATAAGATATGTACAATAGACTGTAGTGGTTTGGGAGAATGGGAAACAGAACTTGTTGTGAGCACTATTAGCAAACAACTCCTAGATCTGCGGGTAAAGAAGAAAATACCCCCTCTTGTTCTGTCTCTAGATGAAGCTCATAGGTTCGTTCCCCGTGGAAAAACAACCGCGACTTCAATTATACTTAGAGATCTGATCAGAAGAGGGCGTCACCAAGGAATCTCAGTAATAATAATTACTCAATATCCTGATAGTATAGACCGCGAGATACTACGTATCCCCAACATGAAGTTTATTTTCGCAATAGAACCAGGACACTTAGGTGAAATGAGAGTACTTATCTCAGATTTACCTAAAGAACTTATAAATTATATTCCTTCTTTACCTCGTGGAACATGCATACTAACGGGCACGAGAGAAATAGTTGAAAGAAGTCTTTTAATGAGGGTTTCAAGCAATAGAAAGACCACGCATGGGGGCAAAACTCCCGACATGTTAGAAGAAGTGAAAATGTTTTACGGTGGCCATAAATGAACCTGAGATTTCTAATCTTAGAAATTCTCAAAAAAGAAAGAAGACCGATGACGGCAACTGAGGTAAGGAAGAAACTTGAAAAGAGAGGCTATAAATTTACCTATGCATGGATAAAGAATCGGCTCGACGAATTGGTGTCGGATGGCAAAATTGCAAAGTATCGAATGGGTCGAACAGATAGCTATATGATAAAAGAAGTAGCTTCGCAAATCGTTACGTTAGATAGATTCATGTCGTATGCGACGGCTGACCATATCGAGCTACAAAGATTAAAAGAAACCGCTGAGGTAGAAGAATTAAAAGTCTTTGAAGACGCATTAGACCAATGGCTCAGCATTATAAGAGTATGGGAAGACATTTTGGAGCCGAAACTGAGAGAAAATAGTAATATTTTAAAATTTGCCTCACTAGACCCTAGAGAAATATCTTTAGAGCTGTTCAATTTCCTAGAAAGATACACTAATGAGTTGAATGAAGATTTCATTAAATGCAGCGATCCCAAAGAGAGGGCTAAAATAAGGCAGAAAATTGAATACTTAGAAAATAAGGTACTCCCTAAATTTGCATCCTATTTAGGTATCCCCTATGCGCCGAGACACATCATTTTCGATATTAAGAAGGAAAAACCAGAAGGTGTTCCAGTAATAAAGATAAGCAATGAAGAGCTTCTTAAAGCTCTGATTTATGAAAACGTATTAGGCGGACAAATAATAGAAAGAATAATCCCCGAGAAGCCAAAAAGAGATATTATTATTTCTGTTGGCGTTGATGGAACAAGATTTGAAATACATGCTGATTACATTCTTAACAAAGTGATACGATACTCCTATCTAATCGGAGCCGTACCTCCGATTTATATTAATGCTGCGGTATCCAGTTGGCTGGAAGTGGATGAAGAAGAAAAGCCTATAGTATGCGATCCCCGGCCATTGCCAGAAGACTGGGCAGAATACGAACGAACAAGGGCTGTGCGTGAAGGGTTAATATTGACCCCGGCAGAGCTATCGGAGTATTCGGAACACATATGGAAAAGAGCAGCTGAAGCTGCTATGAATGCTGTAGAGTATAGAAAGTTAAAAGAGGTGTTTGCCCCTCCAGAGGACATACTCGGTAGAGGAACACGATTTCCATGTTTCGCATTTCTCGATGGAAGAATATATCCCTATGAACATAAATTTGATGATTATATTCACTACCACCATGAACAAGTGGCGTTGGCATTCGAGAAACTTAATGAGCTTATAGCGTTAAATAACACTTATAATCCTCCTGAAGATCCGAAAATTTTGCTTTGCGGTCTGGTGAAGAGAAGCGAACTGAACATTTTTAGGATTCTCCTGGCTTTTTGGATGCTAAAAGAAAAAATGATAGAGGAAGATGAATTCTGGAAAATATTACGTTCACATATACCCGACGGATACCTAGTCTGGAAGATTTTCTCTCTTATAGAGGAATTTGAGCGCAAGAAGGAAGGAATTCTAATAACTTTTCGTGTGAGAAAACCGTTCTTTTCTATAGTTTTAGATAAACCACTTAAGGA
>JAGGXT010000279.1 GCA_021162905.1 Candidatus Odinarchaeota archaeon
GCTGGATGGCGTGTGTATGGATTACAAATTGCTGTCCCAAGAGTTATTTGTTTTGTTGAAATAGCCAAGGCCGCTAGTGTAAGAAATGTATCATTGTAACTGCCAGCCGGATTTAGATCTGGAAGCATTATGCCATCAAAACCTGCTTTCTCAGCAATAATTGATAGCTCTATAAGCTCATTAATAGGCATTTTAGTTGATGGTCCAAATATGATCTTAATTGTCCTTTTCACATTATCACACCATTATAATTTTACATTTATTTCCTTACGCATAGACTTTTAATTTTTTGTCCACCACCATGGGGGAGAAAGTCTGTCAAAATACTCCTTGCATTAATAAATCAAATTATAAGTTCACTGCCTCATAATTTCCTTATGATCCATAATAATAGTGAATATGTGAAAAGAACATTAGACATAAATAATAATCACAAAATTACTAAAAAGCAGATTAATAAGAGGGATAAAAAAAGAAAAATAATTTCATTTTAGGAATTAAAGAATTAAGGAAACACAGATTGTTACTTATCTACTTTCTTTTCCTCTTCCTTCTCTGGTATGTTTTTTGGCTTAGTGCCACTAGATAATTTGTCTAATGCTTTTATTACTCCATCAATGATAGCTTGTGGCCTAGGTGGGCAACCTGGAATATAAATGTCTACTGGAATTATTTTGTCTAGAGGCCCTGCAAATCCATAATCTTCTCCAAATATACCACCAGAGACTGCACAAGAACCCACCGCAATAACGCAAACAGGCTTAGGTGTCATCTCATAAATTCGTTTTAGTCGTTCCTTTATCGCAGTAGTTACTGGCCCAGTTACTATTAATATATCAGCATGCCTTGGGCTACCTTTCTGAACAATACCAAAACGTTCAACATCAAATCTAGGTGTCAATGCAGCTACGACCTCTATGTCGCACGCATTACAACCTCCAGCAGGTACGTGCATTATCCATGGTGATTTTTTTCTTGCCCATGAAATAATCTTACTCATATTATCACCTCAAAATGAATTTAATCCTGAAACCGCTTCAACGACAATAGCCAGGAATATTTCTGGAAAAGCACTCGCTACAGCAATAAGTAATAGTAAAATGGCGATAGGAATAGTCATCTCTTTGGGCAACTTCTTTATGTCATCTCCATTTGCCATAATTTTTGGTTCACCGAAGAATATCATATGTGCTGCTCTTACAAAGTATCCAACCGCAATCAAGCTTGCCACTATTGTCAAAATGGTTACCCAAATATAACCTGCTTTAAATGAAGCGTCGTATATTAAAAACTTACTATAGAATCCATTTAAAGGTGGTACACCGCCCATTGAAAGACCAGCTACTAGGAATGTAGTTGCTAGCAGTGGCATTTTTTTAACCAAGCCACCCATTTTTTTCATGTCTCTAGTCCCGGTTGCAAAGAGTAGGGCACCACTGATGAGAAAGAGTGTGCTTTTAAGAAGGCCATGATTGAAGATGTCAAAAACGGAACCATATAATCCAATTTGTGTAGCAATACCAATTCCAAGTATAATATACCCTATCTCATCTATGCATGAATATGAAAGAAGCCTTTTTATATCTGTCTGTACCAGAGCGAATAAGGCTCCGAGAATCATAGTTGCTGTGCCAATTACAATAACAATTAGATAAAGATCTTGTGTCAAAATAGGGCTGAATGCATCAAATGTTCTTATTAGCGCAATAGCAGCGGTTTCTGTCATGATACCACCAAGAATCGCACTAATTGGAGCTGGGGCCTCAGAATATGCGTCAGGGAGCCATGTATAGAAGGGTATAATACCCGCTTTAGCTCCAAATCCGAAGAATACAGAGAGAAAGATTATTTTTATTGCCATGACATTTGTAATTGTATTCTTATTGGCTTGCAGAAAAGAGTAGATATCATTATATGAGAATGAAGTTATGTTTAAAGTTACCATATAGGTAAGAGCTATAATTATCATTGCAGTTCCAAAACTGCAAATTATAAGGTACTTTAAACTCGCTTCAAAAGCCTCACTTGTATTCTCATGAGCTACTAGGAGTACGGAAAATATGGTTGCACCTTCTATGTATAAGTAAGTACTCAGAATATCTGCGGACATTACAGTACCTATCATTGCAAAAATGAACAAAGAATACCAGAAGTAGTATTTTTGTACCCTTTGGAGTTCTCCTTTTATAACTGGAATCGAGAAGTATGCAGCTGTTGTGGACAAAATTAAAATCAATACTGTAATAAAACTACCTAATGTATCAATGTACAAATTAAACCAATATGTGGGATGAACTATCTTACTGTTTAACTGATATAATAGAATCAAAGAGAACACTAAAGCCCCAAGGTTCAGCAATGTTATGACTTTCCCTATATATTCCGCCTTTTTTATGAATATTGAAGCGGCACATCCCATTAGCAGTAGTATAAAAATTGCTATAATAAATAACTCTGTCACCACCTCAACCTCCTTAAGCTCCAGCTATCTATCGTACCAGTTTTTTGATACGTATTTATCGCTAGGTAAAGTATAGTAACAACGATTCCAAGAAGTAAGCCATCTATGACCGTTAGTGCTAAAATCATCAAAAGTTCCGGTGCCTCATACTGGAGAGCATATAGAGAGAAAAACACATGTAGTGCACTATCGTATATTGTATATCCAATGGCCATTTTAATTAAATTGCCTTTAAGTATGAGTGCATAGGTTCCAACACCAGCTAATGCCAATGCTATTGAAAGTTTCCAATCAACTACTGGAACTACGAATAGCAAAACTGTAACTAAACCAACAGCGAATACTAGAGCTATCACTACTGTAGCGGTACTGAAATACTTTTCTTTCTCTTTAAAATCGATCTTTTGCGCTACCTTAATTATAAGCAAAGGTATTACAATGCCAACAACGATAAGATTTAATATACTCCCTATAATCTCACCCTCTAGTATTGTTAACAATGTTGTTAAAATACCGTAAAGAGTAAGTGTAATTGCGACTCTTTTAAAGTGAGTAAGTTCCACAGTGACAGCTGCCACAACAACAGTTATATAAATTAGAGCAAGAGTTATCTCACTCATTGAGCATCATCCTCACTAAAATTTTTCGTCCAAGTGAAATATTCTCAACCTTTCCTCTGCAATCTGGGCACAACTCTAATTGCTTTCGTATTTCGTCTTCACTAATTTTGTGTTCTTTTAGAAGTTGTTGCATCCTTTCAAGTCCGCGATTGAACTGGGCAACAGTCATGAATGGCTTTCCGCAATTTCTGCACTTTAAAAGATCAAACTTAATTTCTATTACTTCTTCTTGAGTTGTAGAAGATGCAAGTTCATACTCCTGAGTTAAGTGTATTCCATCTTCAGGACAAATTTCTTCGCATCTTGCACAGAAAGTGCATTTCCCATAGAATAATGAAATTATTCTAACATCATCCTTATCTTCTAAACTCAACGCTCCAGATGGACACAATTGCACACATGCACCGCATCCGATACACTTTGACGGATCAAACTCTGGTTTCCCTCTGAATTTCTCTGGTGGTGGTGTTTTCTCAAAAGGATATTTCACCGTTGCAGGAGCTTTAAGAGCCTTAAAAACTTCAGTAATTATTTTTTTCTTCATTATATCACCCCTAATGCAAAAAGTGTCTCACCAACAAATCCAATAATTGCTAAGGGCAATATGTATTTGAAGTAAAACTTGTATCCCTGGTCTATACGGTAGCGTGGATTAATTGTTTCAAGAAGTGTAAGTAGAAAAACAACTAGAGCACATTTAATTAGGAATGTTATGATTGTTAGGTCTCCACCAAAGAACAATATAACTGTAAGTGCTGGAATGATAAACCACTTAAAAACATTGGCTAGTTCAAAGATACCAAGAAGGCAACCTGAATACTCTGTTAATGGACCTGCAACTATTTCACATTCTGCCTCTGGTATATCAAAAGGTTTAATTCGCAATTTAGGAAGGACGCATATTATAAAGACTGCAAATGTAATGAAGTGAAACACTGGAGCAAGAAAACCAAATGAGGAATTACTAGGAATCTCTAGAATGAAAGGACCATTAAATATTTGATATGTGAAAATATCACTTAATCTTAAGCTCGAGACATGAAAGGCAACTGCTATCGAGGCTAAAGCAAAGGGTAATTCATAAGCTATAACAAGGTTAACTTTTCTGCTAGAGCCTATTGCAGCATATGGTGATGGTGTACTAAAACCAGCTAGTATTTCTGCAGCCTCGATCATGGCCAGAAGGTATATTATAAGGATTAAGTCTCCATAAAATGATAATGTGAATATAGAAACCGATGGTAAGATCGATACTGGAATTGGTAACAGCCATAGAACAACTAATGCGCTGGATAAAGCCATTATAGGTGCAAATACAAAGATGAATTTATTTGCCATCGCTGGAATTATTGTTTCTTTTGCAAATAACTTAATTAGATCGGCAAATGTCTGATACCAAGGAGGTCCTATACGTGATTGGAATCTAGCTCGTAGTTTTCTGAACTCCCACCAGAATAATGAACCCACAATAAAAGCAAAAAGGATTCCTGGGTAGATGAGAATACTTAATAAAAGTTCTAATGTTATTTGTATAACCATCTGCATTATCTCTTCTTCCTCCTAAACATTTGTTCGAGCTTTTCAAATGTTACTACATACTCTTTGTTCTTTCTGTTATCAATAACTATAACTCTGTCTGTACATGCAAAACATGGGTCGACGCTCGCTAGAATTATAGGCACATCTGCTAATGTTTCGTCAATGAGCATTGGTTTTACAGAGGGTATATTCATATAGCTTGGTGTTCTTACTTTAACTCTTTCTGGTATATTTGTTCCGTTGGACTTTATAAAGTAGAAGAGCTCTCCTCTAGGGGCTTCACAGCGGCTCATAGCAATTCCTTCTGGAAATTCTTCAATCTCGACAGAAATAGGTCCCTCAGGAAGATCTTTAAGGGCTTGACGTATTATTTTCACAGACTCTACCATCTCATCATATCTAACTAGTACTCTTGCAAGCACATCGCATGAATCATAAACTGAGATTGACCAATCTATTTTGTCGTAGGCATCATATGGATCATCTTTTCTTACATCTATTGCAATAGACGAAGCTCTTGCTGTAGGACCTACTACACAGTATTTTTTTGCGGTGTTTTTGTCGAGGATTCCTATTTCTTTCACACGTGCGAAGATTAATGGGTCACTTGTAAGTTCTTTTAATAATACACCTAATGCTTTTTCTAAAGAGTCTAGCTTCTCATTAATCCCTTTTGCTAAAGCGGGTGATAAGTCTCTTCGTACACCACCAAACTTGTTATATCCATAATTTACCCTATTTCCAGTTAGCATTTCGAGAATATCTTGTACAATTTCTCTATCACGCCATACATGCATGAACAATGTATCAAAGCCTATAATATGAAGCCCTACGCCAAACCATAATAAGTGACTATGAAGTCTCTCAAGTTCAAGCATAATGGTTCTTAGATATTTTGCACGTTCAGGTATTTCAACTCCAACAAGTTCTTCAACAGTTTGGCAGAATGTATTTGTGTGCACACCGCTACATATACCACATACACGTTCAAATAAGAATATATCCCTCCAATAAGTTCTATTCATTGCTATTTTTTCAATCCCTCTGTGATTATATCCCACTTTTATATCAGCATCTATTATCCTTTCACCTTCCACTTCAACCTTAAAGTACTCAGCTTCTTTTAGTGCTGGGTGATAAGGTCCAATTGGTACAATAAAAGAGCGATTTTTACTCACTTTTACTACCCCCAATAATTTCTAAAAGAGTATTCGCTTTTACTCTATGCATTTTTAATAACTCACCGACATTTGGAAAATCAAATGCCATTGCAAGAAGTTCCATAAGATGTATTACTGGAATGCCAAACTCCTCGCCAAACATTTTTTCTACTGTCTTCTGTTCGAAGTCTAATTGATAATAGCATGCAGGACAGGTTACTACTATACAATCCGCTCCGCTCTCCTTGATCATTTTGAATTTTTGATAAGTCAAATTCTTTAATGCAAAATTATAGTCATACTGTGATAATGGATAACCGCAACACAATCTTTCAGAACCATATGTTACTATTGTTGCACCGGTGGCTTTCACCACTTCATCAAAATATCTTGGCAGTTTCCATATGTTATTAGGGTCACCAGATGTAAATAAGTGACATCCGTAGTGCATTGCAACTTTTAGGTTATTCAATGGCTTTTTAACATGCTTTTTTATTTCTTCGATGCCTATATCATTTACAAGTACCTCTAAAAAGTTTAAGACATGCGTTGTTCCTTGATATTCACGCCCAATGCTTTTTAGTCTTTCATTAATTTTCTGTTTAAGCTCAGGAGAATGCTCTAATTCAAGTTCTGTATCATGTAGTGTTTCATAACATCCATTACATATAGCCATCAAATTTTGCTTTTTCTCTTCTGCTATAGATAAGTTTCGTGCGGCTAGTGTTAGCCAGAGATCCCAATCTGCAACTTTAGATATTACTGGCTCTGGACAGCAAGAGAACCCCTCCACATCATTAATTTTGACTCCTAATTCCTCAAAGACTTTTCGAGATGCAACTTCAATGTTTAAAAACCTAGTAGATATCAGACATCCCCAGAAAACTATATACTCCGTCATTTGTACCTAAGCCCTCCTTTCTTCCAATCAAATCCAACTTTTTTATCGTATCCAACTTTTTTGATCAATTCATGAATCTCTTTTACAGATTCTTCCTTTAATGAAGCCACTGGCAGTTCTGGTGGAAGATTCATGCGTTCTCTTCTTCTTATAGTTGAGCTCGTAAATGGTATTGGCTGTCCTGTCATAATTAGTTCACTTACTACCTTTCGATGGGGCTTTGGAACGATTCCTTCCATAGGCTTTCTAAGTGGATATTTCCCTTCAGGCCACTCATAAGGTAGAATGATTCTTCTAAAGTCTGGATGTCCATTAAATTTCAACCCGAAAAGATCATGAATCTCACGTTCGATCCAGTTTGCACCAGGTAAAATCGATGCTAATGAATCGATTTCATTAACGTCTTTTGGGACACGCGTTCTTAAACTTATAATATTTTTATTAGCCTCAAAGTGATACAGTAATTCAAAATCTAGCCCATCGTCCACACAAGATATTGTTATTAACCGGATGTCCTTTTCCACTAGCAATTTTGCTGCCTTTATGATTGCTGATCTTTCTATGTCAATAATATATTTTTGTTCTTTAATTTTCTGTAAGCCTGAGATGTAATCGCCAAGCTCTTGTTTAAGAATCTCTATTATATCATCAGCCAACAACATTCACCTCCTAAATCATCAGTAAGTATATTAATATCTTAACAATCGCCGCGATGGCAATGTACACGTTTAGATATCCTATTTGTATTCTTCTAAGCTTGTTACTGAACCAAATAAGCGCTCTACCTATACCAAACCATAATCTGTCAAGGCCTCCCTTTTCCATGACCTTATATAGGCGGCCGAAGAGAACCTTTGGGGAGAAGAAGAAAGCACTGGGATCTGGGCGTGTTTTTTCTATAGATAGGTAAGGTTCCTCTATCTCTCCACCAGTAAAGATGCCAAATTTTCCTTTTGCTTCTGTGAAATATCTAATAGTACCAAGTTTGTAGACGACAAATCCTAATAATAAGGAAAATGCCAAGAGTATAACTATTAATGCTGCATAGTATCCACCAACGGCACTAGCGACGTATCCCAATGTAGATACAGTAAGAGTACCCCCAGCTAGTGTTACTGCAGCTGGGATGATCAAATAATTCAATGGGATATATGGTGCAATACCAAAAATGATACAAATGATTGCTAAGACTACCATTGTTACTTGCATAGGTATGGGCACTTCTTTTACATTTTCCAACTTCGTAGGTCTTGATCCAAAGAATGCAGAAAATATAAACTTCATGACTCCTGCAAAGGTCATAGCACTGGCAAATATTGCAAAAATGCCATAAAATAAATAAAGGCCTCCAATAGCTCCACCCATTGCTAAGCCAACACTTATTGCGGCCTCGTATATCATGAATTTACTAACAAAACCATTTAATGGAGGTATTCCTGATATAGCTAAGGCTCCTATAATACATGAAGCTGCCGTTACGGGCATATTTCTAGCCAATCCACCCATTTTTCGCAGATCTTTAGTCTTAGTTGCATATATTAGGCAACCTGCTCCTAGGAATAATAGGCCTTTTATGAATACGTGATTAAAGAGATGGAAAAGCCCAGCAGCAATACCAAGAGTAGTTCCTATCCCGATAGCAAAAAACATATAGCCAATTTGAGTGATCGTTGAATATGCTAGGAGCCTTTTTACATCATTCTGAGCAATCATTGCAAATGAAGCAACAGCCATTGTTATGATACCAACAGTTGAAACAATAATGTTCCATTGTATCGTTATTGGGTATAGTAAATATACTCGCGCAATTAAATAAACACCAGCTTTTACCATTGCCGCTGCGTGCAATAGAGCTGTTACTGGAGAGGGTGCCACTGTGGCATCTGGCAGCCAAGTGTGTATTGGAAACTGAACAGATTTAGCCATAGCTGCAACTAAATATAAGGCCAATATTATATTTAATGCAACTTGAGCGTCTTCTGGAAGTTGCGAAATTGCTGTAGGTATCTCTGAGTAAACTGTAGTTCTGGTGAGAAAGAAAGTCCATATAGCACCAATAAGTAATCCAACACCTCCAGCATGTGTCAACATAATTGCCTTAAAGGAACCATGTAAGCTTTCAGGCTTTTTATAATAAAATCCAATTAGGCTGTAGGAGCATATTCCAACGATTTCCCAGAAAATGAACAGTAGTATTAGATCACCTGCAAATGCAAGTCCTATCATAGAACCGATAAATGTTAGCATCAAGAAATAAAATCTGGGAATTCCCTCTTCATGAGCCATATCTGCTGTCGAATAAAGTAGATCAAAAGCTCCAAAGAATGATGCTGCAATGCCTATAATTAAACTTAAGGCGTCCACATAAAATGTAAAACTGTTTCCTATCAATTTAGGAGCCACTAAAGGGACTATACTTGTTGACAATGTAGCTATAATTACTCTATTGTTGAGTATAACCTCTGGTATTAAGAGAAAAACAATTCCTGCACTTATAAATACAAGTATAGTAGAATACCAACCAACTAACTTCTTTGAAAATTTCCCAATCAATGGCGTGAGAAATGCACCCAACATAGGTATTCCAACAGCCAAGTATACTAGTAATCCATAATCCACATTTATCCCTCCGCCACAACCTTATATGCGATTGCTAATTGTTTCTTTGCTTGTTCTCTCGGTACCAACTGTAATGCATAAGTCGGGCAAAACTTTACACATTCTGGGTCGCCATCGCAAAGATTACACTTTTCCGATATTCTAGCGTTAACGTCAAACCATGGTACAGAAAGTGGACACATCATGTTGCAGAGGCGACATCCTATACACTTAGCAGGTTGAATTCTCACGATCCCAGTATTTTCATCCTTCACTATAGCATCTACTGGACATACTGCCATACAAATTGGGTCGTCACAGTGGTGACAATATATGGCTTCAAACCTTAGAGTTTTTAGATCAAAATATATACGAATATTCGACTTGGATAGATCTACAACTCCAAAGTGCTTATGAGAGCAAGCTATCATGCAGAAACGGCAACTTACACATCTATCCGAATCATGAACAAGAACCATTTGCTCTGTTTCATTCGTCATTTGCAATCTCGCTCGCTATTATTTTTTGACAAGGTTTGATTATTTTTCGTTGATAGAGATTATATAACTTTTTATTAAAAAGTCTAAAAAGAGTCGATGAATATTTTTCTAATTATTGGCACTTTCCAAAAAAAATAAATTGTTTTAACATCTTCTACAATATTTTTTATTTATTTTCTACAGATTTAGTTTAAAACAAGTTTCATTATAATTGCCATTACTAAAAGATAAATATGGATATTATTGTAAATATCCTCAATAATACTGTCGTTAAACATAAAAAAGCATAAAAAAATTGTTAATTTATCACTTAAACTGAAGTCCTAGCTCTTCTAGTTCTTTTTTTACCTCCAAATAGAGCTTATAGTGTTCTTCCTTCGGTTCTAAGGTATCTAAGTTATAAAGCTCCTCAAACGGTTTTCCAACGGGAGCTACTTCAAAATCTAACTTATCTTTGTACTTGTTATAAAGTTCTAAAACTATTTCATTGGCATCTTCTCTTTTGAGTTTAGCTGCAGCATGGGCTATTTCTCCAAACAGTCTTGCCATCAGTGGACTGTTATGATTATCATATTTTAGATCGGCAGGTCTTGGTCCCGCAACATGACTTCCGCTTGGAACAACGGCTATTTCCAGAGCAGCAAATTCATAAGCATACTGTTTTGATCCAGGTCTCCCAGAAGTTGTATGACTCGTAAGGTTAATTAATTTAGTATTTCTAGCTATAGCTTGTTTCACTCGACTGGCCATCCAGAGCGAGTGAATATTCGTCTGCGATTTATACTTTATATGTTGAGGCCCCATATGGAGTATTTCTGCGCCTAACATGAGCTCAGCAATATGTGTAGCCACACCAATTATAGCTGTACCTTCAGGGCCTCCTCCATAACCTCCTACTAATGGGGTTGCTGCAATGTAAATTGGATTTCCTCGATATTTATAGAAAGCTATTCTTCCAAGTCCAATATCATCAATTTGTAATTCCGAGATAATCATTATTACAACTGGATCTGTTTTTCTTAAAAATCCCTCAAGAGCCATTGCAATATCATGCATAGCCATTTCTGCAAATGCAACTACTGGCATTCCAGGTCTTCCAGCTCTAGAAGTTGCTTCCCTCGCCCATTTTATGTATAATAAAGCCTTATATATTGCAAGCGCCGACTCGGGTCTTACATCTATTCCGTAGAGTGAACGAATATATCCAGGCAGTTCTAGTAGATCGATTATTTCCTCTCTTGCATAAGCCTCGTTCATGAGAACAAATACTTTTTCAGATACATCACAGTTAAATGGTCCTCCAAAAATTATTGGTGGCTTCGTATCTTCAACACCACGAGGATATAGAACTCTTCTATCTTTTCCTTCACCTACTTCTAGTTTGTCTTTTGCATTTTTCAATGCATGCTTAACTTCACTCTCGTCAAAGATTATTCTTCTTCTCGTGTTTATGCAATATATTCCTGTCTCCAAAAATAATCTGTATCCAAGTTCCCAGAGTTCATCAGCAACGCTATTATCAGTATTGACAGGTTCTTCTGGATTAAATTTGATGTCTGTTTCTTTTAATAATTCTCTTACTTTTGCAGCTAAAAGCCTGAGACTAAAATCTTCTGCACTCATCATAGGACCTGTTTCAGCTCTTTTAGCAATCTCAACAAAATTTACCATCTTATCACCAACCCTACATTAATAACTTATTCTTTATAACTCCAACCTCTAAGCTTGTAATATTCTCTAACAAACTCCTCAACATCTATAGTTTTCGGAATATCACACACATATCTTGGAACAACTTTAAATCTTAGAGGCAGTGATTCATCCTCCTTAGAAATTCCAATCTTCTCATTAAATCCTCGTTTTAAACTAACAATTTTCTCTCCTATCTTTAACATATCTTCTAAAGACATCTCTATTCCAGTTACGGCCTCATAAAATTCTGGTACTACCGATGGTGGTGCTTGACCTGCCCATGATTCAAAGGCAAATAAACAGAAAATCATAGACTCAACAACCTCTGTGAAGTCTTCAGTAATGACAACAGCCCTTGCAACATCATACGGTGTTGGATCTTGAATCTGCTCTATTCCAAGGTCAGGATTTCCATATAATAGAAATCCCGCGTCGGCACGGCTATGATCTGGGCCGTAGGGGCTAATTGCATACTTTAATCCCATTCCTATATATGTTCTTGGATCATGCATCGGAATAGCATCGTTTTTAACGATAATAAAGCTATCTTTCGATTCTGGACCCAAAGTTTCAACTATTTTTCTGGGCCCCTCTGCAATTATATTACCGAAACCAATTCTCTTAGCAATCTTATCAATAACTTCCAAAATTGCGTCTCCACATCCCCACTTTAAAGATATATCCTCTTTTCCTAGAAGTCCTTTTTCTTGCAGCTCAGTCAAAGCTGCTATTATCGATCCAGTAGTAATAGTGTCCATACCATATCGGTTACATAGCTCATTAGCCTTTATAAGAGGCTCTACTTCATTGATAAGGCTTAAACTGCCTAATGCAGCCAGACTTTCATATTCTGGACCCTTTTGTTTCTCGGCTTTAAACTTTCCTTCTTTAATTTCCACTATAACCTTACATCCAACTGGACAATTAAAACATGCCTTATGCTGAACAAAATAACCCTTGTCCTTCATCGCGATAACACTAATATTTTGTGCATTTTTCACATCCCAATCATCTAAGAGCCAGTTCTTAAGAGGCAAATCCTTTTTTCTAAGTAGAAATGATAAATCTCCTCCGGTCCCACCTTCAGAGATGAATTTTATCCCTGGTTTCTCTTTTATAATTTTAAGTAATTGCTTATTGAGTTCTTTGACTTTATCTGGGTCATAAACTTTAACTTTATTAGTTCCACGAACCACAATCGCCTTTAACTTTTTGGCACCCATAACAGCACCAAGACCTCGTCTACCAGCAGCGCATCCCATATCGTTTAGTATAGATGCGAATCTTACTAAATTTTCACCAGCTTGGCCGATAGTTAAAACTTTACTCTTCTCTCCATGAATCTTCTTTAGGTAAATCTCTGTTTCATAAGTATCTAATCCCCATATTTCGCTCGCATCATTTAATTCAATTTTATCATCAAATATAGATATATAAACTGGTTTTTCGCTAGCTCCTTCAATGATAATTGCATCATAACCAGCAAATTTTAACTCTGCTCCCCAATATCCTCCAGCATCAGATTGCCCCCAAAATCCCGTTAGTGGAGATTTTGCAGCAATCATATGCCTTCCAGTCATAAATACTGGCGTTCCAGTGAGGGGCCCTACTGCGAACACTAACTTGTTATTTGGAGATAGTGGATCTACCTTTGGATCAACTTCTGAGGTGATTATTTTTGTTGCAAAGCCAATTCCACCAAGAAACTCTTTGATTATATCATTTTTCAATTCTTCAACTTTAATATCACCCGATGATAGATTTACCCTTAAGATTCGCCCACAATACCCATAATATTCAGACATGTTAACACCACCAAGATTTCTGCATAGGCGATTGATTTGAGTAGATATTTATTCCTTGAAGGCTGGAATAACTTCATTACCTATCAATTTCAAAGCCTTCTCTATATCTTTGCCCAGAGGATATCCAAAGACTATATGCGTAACCCCTAAATCTACCATTCTCCTTATCTTCTTAACAATCTCCTCTGGCGTTCCAGTCAATGAAAAATCGTTTATTATATCGTCTGTTATAAGGTTAGTTGCTTGCTCGCTTTTTCCCTCGTCCATGAGTTTGTATATTTTAATAATTACATCTGTCTCATGTCCTGCTTCCTTTAAAATTTCCATGGGCTCTCTGTAAATAACTGCAGGCATGTACGGCTTAACAAATTCTTTTGCCTCATCAGAATCTTCAGATATTGAGCTATACATCCAATTTGCAATAGAAAAGTTCGAAGGATCACGCCCCGCTTTTTTAAGTCCTCTCATCACATACTTTTTTGAGCAATCAATCATTTTCTCAGAGCATGATCCAAAAATCACACCATCGGCAATTTTACCACTAAGTGTTAACATCTGTGGCCTTCTTGCACCAATAAATATAGGCACGTTAACTGGCTCATCTTTGAATTGCAGATTGCAAACTCTAAAATTATAACTCTCCATACTTAGTTTTTCTCCAAGTAAAAGTTTTCTAATCGCAATTACTGCATCTCTAACAGTAGCTATTGGCTTATTCCACATCTCATAACACAACGGAGGAAGAGCGGATCCACCACCAGCTCCTATACCAAGTATAACGCGACCGTTAGAAATAGAATATAATGTTCTAATAGTTCTTGCTATCATAGCGGGATGTCTTGTATAGGGGTTGCAGATTGATGGCCCAACAATAACTTTTTTTGTTGCAAGAGCTATTGCTGCAAGTGTAATGAAGGTATCATTACAATCATAACTAGGATTCAAATCAGGAAGCCATACATAGTCAAAACCTAATTTTTCAGCCTCAACGGACCACTTAACTATATCCTCTATAGGGAAATGTGTATATGGACTGAATACAAATTTCACGCCCATGTTAATTCCTCGAATATATTTTATATATTTTATATACATTATAACTTATTTATTTTCCAATTTAAAATTGGACTTATCTCAACGTTCTTATCTTCTCATGAACGTTATCTCTTTGATCTTTCAAAAATTGATGTAATAAAAGCCACAAAAGTTTACTGTAATATAAAAGAAAAAAGAAAATGATAGCTAAAGCTCTAGTCCTAATTCCTCTAATTCTCTTTTCACTTCTTCATATTCTTTCAAATGTTCTGGCTTTGGTTGTAAGGTGTCTAAATCGTAAAGTTCTTCAAATGGTTTCCCAACTGGAGACACTTGAAAATCTAACTTATCTTTATACTTCTTATAAAGCTCTAAAACAATTTCATTAGCGGTTTCAAGTTTTATTTTTGCTGCTGCGTGAGCTATTTCACCAAATAACCTTGCCATTAATGGGCTATTGTGGTTATCATATTTTAAGTCAGCAGGTCGTGGTCCAGAAACATGACTTCCAGCAGTGACTACAGCTATTTCTAGGGCAGCAAACTCGTAAGCGAATTGCTTTGATCCAGGTCGCCCAGCAGTAGTATGACTAGTAGTATGAATCATTTTTGAATTTTTACTAACTGCTTGTTTTACTCTACTTGCGACCCATAATGAGTGAATATTTGTTTGCGACTTATATTTTATATGTTGCGGGCCCAAATGTATAATATCCCCATTAAGCATTACAGCTGCTATATGTTCTGCAACAGATACTATTGCTACGGTAACTGGATCTCCAGCGAATCCACCCACTAATGGTGTAAACGCTATGTATATGGGTGGTCCAGTAGCGATATAGTATCCCAACCTGACTAGGGAAACATCGTCTATTTTTAACTCAGGTAACATAACTATTGCTCTTGGATCTGTTTTCCTTAATCCCCATTCTTCATTACTTACTCCTATTTCATGCATTCCCATTAAAGCGTGAGCAACTACTGGCATTCCAGGTCTTCCAGCTCTGGAAAGAGCTTCACGTGTCCACTTAGCATAAAGTATTACTGTCTGTGGGGATAATCCTGAAGTAGGTCTGATTTCTAGGCCATACATCTTTTTTAGGTAACCAGGAAGAAAGAGGACATCAATTATTTCCTCTCTTGCATAAGCCTCGTTCATAGGAACGAATACTTCTTCTGTGACATCACAGTTAAATGGTCCTCCAAAAATTATTGGTGGTGTACTATCTTCTATACCACGAGGATATAGAACTCTTCTATCTTTTCCCTCACCAATTTCAAGCCTATCTCTTACATTTTTTAGTGCATGTTTGACCTCATTTTCTTCAAAAAGCATTAATCTACGAGTATTAACACAATATATACCTGTCTCTAAGAAGAATCTAAGTCCTAAATCCCATAAATCATCGGCAAGTGTTAAATCCGTATTAACAGGCTCATTTGGGTCAAATTTAATATCTAACTCCTTTCTTAATTCTCTTAGTTTCATTGCAATTTTCTTCATGTCAAAGTCTTCTTCCGCAATCATAGGACCCGTTTCAGCGCGTCGAGCCACCTCAATAAAATTAACCAAGTTTTAAGCCCCCTTTTTCTTCTTTTGTTCCATTAATCTTTCACAGAGTTTTACAGCCTCAATGGCATCTCTAGCATAACCATCCGCACCAATTTCGTCTGCCCATTTTTGAGAGCACGGAGCACCGCCAACTATAACAAAATATTTATCTCTTTTCCCTTGACTTTTGAGATACTCTATAAGGTCTCTTTGTTTCATCATCGTTGTAGTAAGTAATGCTGATGCTGCAATTATATCTGCGTTAACTTCCTCAGCAGCTTGTAAAAATCTCGGTATTGGAACATCCTTTCCAAGGTCATAAACATCAAATCCAGCTGATTGGAGCATAGCAATGACTATTGTTTTACCAATATCATGAATGTCGCCTTCAACAGTTCCTATCACGACAACTCCTTTCTTCTCTACTTTTTGTCCACGTCTTACTATTTCTTCCTTAAGAATATCGACAGCTGCTTTCATAGCATCAGCGCCCATTATTAACTCCGGCAGAAAAATTTCCATTCTGTCAAATTTTTCGCCCAATTCTCTAATTGCAACCGCAAATCCTTTTTCAATAGCCTCAAGAGGGTCTATTCCAGCCTCGATAGCTTCTTTTGCTAACTTTACTGCTAAATCCTTATCATAATTAAAAATTGCCTCTTGCATTTTCTTAAACAACTCTTCTTTATCTACCATAACTTTTTCCTCCTACTTACCAAAAAGTTTGAGAGTAACACCTAGTTTCTTTTCCCTAGCATTCTTATAAATAATATAACCAACTGCTACATCTTCACTACCCATTCCAATCGGTGCAAAGAAGATTCGCTCTTTTAGGTTTTCTCTACCTGGTTTTCTACCTATAACAATATCCCCTAGATTAGCATATATATCCTCATCCTTTATTAGTCCCTCTTTGTACATTTTTGCTAATATTGGCGTCCCTCTATGAAGTACATGCTCCCACTCATCAACTACTATCTTATCAGAGTGCAAGACAACTTCATATTCTTCCTCTTGATATGAACCAACATGAGAAAAGAAGCTACCTTCTTTTACCCACTTATCCTTCACTATTGGTTCATCAGCGACCGTTACTGTAATTATAATATCGGCTCCTACAACTGCATCTTTAGGCGTATCCACTGGTATTATTTTTAATCCAGTTTTTTCACCCATCTCTTCGCTGTACTTAATGGAAGCCTCTTTTCGAATATCGTAAACTCTGACCTCTTTAAGATTTTTAAGGACCTCCAATAAAGCTAATAGTTGAGTTCTTGCTTGAACTCCTGCTCCAATCATAGCAACTACTTCTGAATCGGGTCTTGCTAAGTATTTTGCTCCAACCCCCGTTACTGCTCCAGTTCTCATAGCACTAATTAAAGTGCAGTCCATAATTGCTAGTGGAAAACCAGTTTCAGAATCATTAAGTATCAAAAGACCAGTTGCTCTGGGCATTCCATATTTTATTGGATTCTTTGGAAAACCTGCAATCCATTTTATTCCGCAAACGTTGAATTTGCCACCAACATATGCTGGCATCGCATTTATCCTGCCTCTTCTTTTCTCGTCTAAATCTAAGACCACCTTGGATGGCACTATTACTTTATTCTCTGCATGGAGCCTAAAGACTTCTTCAACTGTTTCTACAACGAGTTTCATAGTTAATCCTGATTCTTCAACTTCTTTTTGGGTTAGATAAATAAATTCAATATCCTTCATGAATATCCCCTTCTTTTAACTTCTTTAGTATAATTTTCTAACTCTTTTTCAACATCTTTTTCTAATGGCACTTCTGGTTCGTGCTCACTTATTATCTTTTTTACAACCTCATGGGCACGTTCTACAATATCTTTAGAGCCCATTTGCTCCCATCTTTCTCGTCTCAATCTATCTCCAAGCTTAGGTATGAAATGATCTTTTTTAACATGTTCAAGAGTGTGTCTCTGCGCCAGAAAATGACCTCCTGGTCCAACGTTTCTTATTATATCAAGTGCTAAAGTTTCCTCATTTACTTCAATCCCTTTCATGGCATGATATATCATACCTATAATTTCATTATCTATAACTAGGCTTTCTAAACTAATCGTTAATGCTAATTCCATAGTCCCAGGATAAAAGATCATGTTGATTCCTCCCATAGCTGCCATAAGGCACGTTAAAGCTTTTTCATAGCCCGCTTGCATATCTAATATCTTTGAATCCGTTGCACAAGCGGTTCCTCTACTTGGTAAACCATAAAACCTTGCAAGTTGTGCTGATGCCACATTCACGATTCCTATTTCAATAGCTCCTATTGAGATGTAACCAGTTCTCATGTCCATTACCGTTCCTACAGTTCCATAAAATACAGGAGTTCCTGGGCTAATCAATTGAGCTATAGTTATTGCTGCTAGTACTTCCGCATTTTGAATAACTAGCAATCCAGCTAATGTTGCTGGGGCTGTGGCTCCAGCTTGTGGTTCTGAAGCTATATCAACAGGTTGTCTCATTTTTGCAAATTCTATGAGTCCTTCTAATTGATCTGCGTGCAATTGTAACGGTGATATTGTGTTACTTGTTGTAAAGATCATAGGCTTTTTTCTAAGTTCTTCTTCCCCACCAGCAATTATAGATGCCATTTTCAACATATCCTTTGCTCTTAATCTCCCTCGGCATGTACCCTTAATCACTTTATCAGAATTCTTTACACTTTGGAAATATCCATAAACATGAGCAAGGTAATCAGGAACCCCCTCTATATGAGGCATAATTGCTCCACTGTGAAGCATATGATAATTCTCCATTGCATCAGCAACCTTAATTAGATTTCCAACATCCTCTAAATTCGTTCTTCTAACGGTTTTTTTCTCATAATCATAAATGTTTAATCGACCGATCATAGGTTCATATACGACCTTTTTATCCTCTATCGTAACATTATGCTTCTTATTCCTCGCGTAGACAGTAAATCTACTAGGAGCTCTTTTTACTTGTTCTTTAATTAGGTATTCTGGGAATTTTACAATTTTTGACTTGTCATCAACATCCGCACCAGCTTTTTCCAGAATTTCTCTAGCTTCATCTAATTGCACAAAGATTCCTATTGTTGATAAAACTTCAAGTGTTGCATAGTGAATTTGATAAATATCGTCCCTGGAGAGAATCTTGAGCTGCCCACCTCTAATCATAATATTACCACCTTGTTTTTCATATATTAATTCTCGGTATTGGTTATTAAAATTCTTAAGGAAATTAATTGTTTTTTTTGCTTTTACGACATAGTTGCTTTAAAGGTGTTTAATAATATTTAGAAAATATGCCGAAGAATAAAAAAAGTATTTAGAAAATAAAAATTTTTCATGCATAAGTATTTATAAATTCATGTAAAAGTCATCGCTTATTGGTATGATATTTTAGTA
>JAGGXT010000192.1 GCA_021162905.1 Candidatus Odinarchaeota archaeon
AATAATTTTATATTTATGTATTTTTTAACATTCATTGTAATTGTGTTAATTAATGAATATTTTTTGAACATACTGTTAAAAAATAATGCATTTGAATAATCATATGGTAAGTGATGTAGAATGACTGAGCAACTCGAGATTATAAAAGATGGAAATGTTATTAGCGGTAGAAGATTAGCAAAGATAGTTAAAGCAGAAGTTAAAAGTGAGGTGGAAAAACTAAAAGAGCAATTTAATGAACCAATTAGGCTTGCTACATTCTTAGTTGGTGAAAACCCAGCATCAAAGCTTTATGTCAGTATGAAGCATAAAGCATGTGCTGAAGTAGGGATAGACTCCATAAATATTGAGCTCCCAGAAGATATTACTGAAAAAGAACTTTATGATAGAATTATGGAGTTAAATAATGATCCATCAGTGCATGGCATTCTAGTTCAGCTACCTTTACCAGATCATATAAACGAACACAGAATTATTAGAGCAATTAAACCTGAAAAAGATGTTGACGGATTTCATCCCTTTAATGTTTATGCCATATACACTAAAGATCCTAGAGGAATTCCTCCTGCAACACCTGCTGGTGTTATAAGAATGATAAAGGCTGTAAATGAACCAATCGAGGGGAAACGAGCAGTAATTGTAAATCGGTCGATAATTGTTGGAAAGCCACTTGCTCTGCTTTTATTAAATGAAAACGCTACAGTCACAATATGCCATTCGAGAACAAGAAACCTTCCAGAGATAACAAGGCAAGCAGATATTTTGATAACAGGAATTGGAAGGAGAAAGAGCAAAGAGGATCCATATTATATTACAGCGGATATGGTTAAGGAGGGGGCTATTGTAATAGATGTTGCATCGCCCTATGGCGACGTCGATTTTAAGAATGTTAAGCCAAAAGCAAAGTATATTACACCGGTTCCCGGTGGTGTGGGACCGATGACCGTAGCAATGCTTCTTACAAATGTTGTGAAAGCGTATAAAATACAAAAGGGAATTGAATGACCTAATGGTAATCAATATAATATGAAATATTTGGAGGTGCACATATGCTTTCTATATATGAAATAGCTCAAAAAGCTGGTATTGATGAAGAATATTTAGAACCCTATGGGAAATATATGGCAAAAATTAATTTGAAAATTTTTAATAAGCTTCGTAAGAGGAAAGGAAAGCTAATAATTGTAACAGCTATGTCTCCAACACGATTTGGAGAGGGAAAGACAACAAATTCTATAGGTCTAGCTCAAGCGTTAAATAGGCTGGGTAAAAGTGCAATAGTAACATTAAGAGAACCTTCACTTGGGCCAGTATTTGGAATTAAGGGCGGAGCTACTGGTGGAGGAAAATCTAGAGTTTTACCAAGTGAGAATATAAATCTGCACTTTACAGGCGATATACATGCTGTTTCAGCAGCACATAATCTGCTCTCTGCAATGTTAGATAATCATTTACATTTCGGAAATGAGTTAGGCATCAATATAAGGAAAATCTTTTGGCCAAGAGCAATAGATATGAATGATAGGGCTTTAAGAAATATAGTTATAGGCCTTGGGGGGACATCTGGAGGTATTCCTCGAGAAGACCATTTCATCATTAGTGTAGCATCCGAAGTTATGGCGATTTTAGCATTAGCTAAAAACTATAAAGATCTTAAGGAGAGGCTAGCAAAAATAATAGTAGCAATATCTAAAGATAAGAAAATTATTACTGCTAAAGATCTTAAAGCAGATGGAGCTATGGCTGTCTTATTGACTGAAGCTCTAAAACCAAACCTTGTTCAAACAACTGAGGGAACTCCAGCATTTGTTCATGCAGGTCCATTTGCGAATATAGCCCATGGTACAAATAGCGTTTTAGCAACAGATTTAGCTTTAAGGTTATCAGATTATGTTATAACAGAAACTGGTTTTGGCTCCGATCTTGGAGCTGAGAAATTTGTAAATTTTGTTTCCAGAGTTGGGAACTTTGACATATCGGCAATGGTTCTTGTAGTTTCAATAAGAGCAATAAAGCATCATGGCAATGGAGATCTAGAAAAAGGATTTGAAAACGTGGAGAAACACATTGAGAATATAAAACAGTGGAATTTACCAGCTATTGTTGCAATTAATAGATTTCCAGATGATACTGATGAAGAAATACAGAAAGTAATGAAACTATGTGAAAAAGTTGGTGCTAACGCAGCAGTCTCTGAGGCTTTTGCTAAGGGAGGAGAGGGTGCCATAGAATTAGCCGAGAAAGTAATAGATGCTGTAAAAGAGGGAAAGACTCAGAAGTACACATATGACTGGGATGACCTAGTTGATGTGAAGATTGAAAAAATTGCAAAAGAGGTATATGGAGCAAAAGGAGTAGAATATACAGCAGAAGCAAAGAAAGACTTAAAGTTCTTGAAGAAACACGGCTTTGATAAACTGCCAGTAATTGTTTCTAAGACACAGTATTCACTATCAGATAATCCAAAGCTTCTAGGAAGACCAAAAGACTTTACAGTAACTGTACGAAACTTAATTGTGAATGGTGGAGCTGGATTCGTTGTTGCATTAATGGGAGATATACTTCTAATTCCAGGTCTTCCCAGAGAACCTGCTGCACATAGAATGTATATTGACGACGAAGGTAATATCTACGGAGTGTTTTAATCACCACTTCTTTCTCTTATTTTTAATCTATAAAGAAACTCTTTTTTATTTGTATATGCGCATCTTTCAATGAGAGATGATTATTATGTATAATACTAAGAAAGAGATCAGAGCCTTTATGAAAAAGTTAAGAAAGCAAATGAGTTTGTGTGAGGTATTAGAAAAAAGTAAGAAAATAATAGGCACTCTTTTTTCACTTCCAGAAGTGAAAAAAGCAAAAGTCCTTTTGTTCTATGTTGCAAAGGATAATGAGGTACAGACAAGTGATGCCATAGATACTGCGCTTTCTCTTGGTAAACGTGTTTTTATTCCAATAACAGACAAAAAGACACGAAGTATAAAATTTTCAGAAATATTTAAGGATTGGCGAAATCATATGACAAGAGGAGCTTATAACATACTTGAACCTACTGAGGATTATCGAAAAATAGATGAAAAAATTCATGAAACTGCAGATGTTGTAGTGGTTCCTGGTTTGGCTTTTGATGAAAAATGTGGTCGGATGGGCTGGGGTGGTGGATATTATGATAAATTTTTAAGATTAGTTAGCTCAAAAACTATTAAAATAGGATTAGCTTATGATTTCCAAGTTCTAAAGGAGATTCCAATGACGGAGAGAGACCAAAGAGTGGATATAATAGTCACCGAAAAAAGAGTAATAAGATGCAAATAGAGTTAAGATTATTTTTGTTGCAGCTTATATAGTGCTATTTTCTTTGCATCATCTAATAGATGAATAACATAGTCGTAGAAGGTCTCGGTAATTATTCCTTTTTTCTTAACTTGATTCAAATCGTCTACATCTACAACTCGAGGTTCGAAATTTGGCGTTGCAACTACATCCACCAGATAATCAATATACTTTATCCCATCAATAGTAGGTTCAATGGGGGAATTTATGTTAACGTAAATTCCCTTAAGATTACCATCTTTTGAATAATATTGATGAACTATGAAATTTGAAAATAGCTTCATTTCACTAATGGCAACGTCGCCAGCTTCTTTCTTAACACCAAGTCCATCATAATAGCCATCACGTTTCATAATTCGTTTAGTGATTAGCTTTAATCCATCCAGAGAGATAATTTTAGCAGGACCTATATGAGTAACATAGCCATTTAATTTCTGATGGACAAAAGAAATAACTTTCTTCTCTAGCAAGAGATTTAATGTATATTTTTTTAAAGCATTAGATAAGACTGATTTATCCGCACCATTTTCAATAGCAATCTCCGAAAAGTCAACTATATTTGAAAGCTCTTTATTGTCAGCTTTCCCCCAGTGATGTCCATCAATTGTGGTTGTTACCTTGCTACGAATTTTGTCTAAATGACTCTTTGAATTATAAGGAATAGCAACCTCTGCAATCAATTCATTTGTATAATATAATCCTATACGATCTTCATGTTTAAGTAAATCAAGTATCTTGCTTCCCTTTTCTACAAGCTCATGAACTTCATCTATCAAATCTATGGTTGAAGCAAATCTTGCACTAGAACGCCAGTGAATTCCCCACTCATTATTCATTAGAGTTTTTCCGAGTTTAATAAGTTCATCTCTTTTCTCTTTATTCGTTATATGACGACTCAGTGTAACTTTTTGCTGTTTATATACAATTTCAGACATACTACCAATTATTCTTATTGAGGTGGATAGCTGAGCTCTTGGCCAGAATTTCATAGGTGGTTTTACCACAGAAGCGATTACAACATCTCCGGGATTATAATTTCTTTCTGGAAGAAATCCCTCATAACCATCTCCAATATCAACAATACAACCCTTAGGAGTTCTTTCTTTAACAATTCCTTTAACAATCCCATGAAGAGGAAGTTCAGATACCCAAAATACTGAGAAAGGTAATTCGTGTTTTAGAATACTAACAGCTTCTTCAACCGCATCGGGAAATCCAACAATTATAATTGAATCTTTACTTGACTCTGAGTCTTTTATCGTGGCATCCGGAGGAATGTTATTCTCGTTAATTCCAAATCGTTTACAAATTATAGGTGTAGCCTGCACGATCTCATGACCAGCATCTAAGAATATAGCAGTTAGTGCAGTTGAATAGATGCCACGTATTCTATATTTCACTGTAGTTCACCTCACTGATACTTTGATGCAAAAGTAACATCTGATAATGTGTGTAATAATCATATTTTATAAAATTAGCGAAATTTTCTTACTCTTTTAGAAAAATCATATATAAATTCTTCTTGAATCCATGTTTCAATGGAGCATGGTCTAAGTTGCCGAATATAATCTATTGCTTTATCAGCATCATAACCATTATATATTAAATATATTGCCAACATTGTTCCTGTTCGCCCACATCCAGCAGTACAATGGACTAATACTGGTTTCTTTTTCTGAATCATTGTCTCAACAAATTTTAAGAACTTATTTGCTTGTTCGTATGTTGGAGCATCGAAATCAGGGATTGGAATATGAAGGTATTTGAATTTCCATTTCTTTATTATTGATTTATCTATAGGTGTTTCCGTAAGGCTTACGATCGCACGAATTCCATTTTCATATAACCATTGGAAATTATTTCGATGAGGATAAGCTGAGCCAGCAAGTAATTTATCAATAACCCAGCTAAAATTAGGCGGTGCTGACATCTAACCACCATTTAAAATAATGAAGAACAAACAGGACATTTTTTACTCCTTTTTAAGGATATTATGCTGAAATCGTTATTTTCTATATCAACAAATAGCATTTTCCCTTTTAAAGGCTCACCAATACCAGTGACCAATTTAATAACCTCATTTGCTTCAAGAATTCCCAAAATACCAGCTGTTGTTCCTAAAATAGGAAATGCTCCACGAAATGGTGGTGTTTCAGGTATTATGCATTTTAGGCAAGGAGTTTCACCAGGTATTATTGTAGTAATTTGGCCGAACATCTTTTCTACGGCGGCATGGATTAACGGTTTTCTCTTTTGTACACAATACTCATTTACAAGATAACGTGTTTCAAAATTATCAAGAGCATCTACTATAATATCAGCTTCAGAGAGTATTTTATCGATATTGCTTCTTGTCAATCGTTCATTATATGTCATGATTTTTATTCTGGAGTTTAACTTAAGAAGTTTCTCTTTAGCCGATTCCGCCTTTGGTCTTTTATCGATGTCAGACTCCCAATGTAAAACTTGCCTATTAAGATTGCTAAGCTCGGGAGTTTCTGAATCTATAAGAATCAAGTGACCTACACCAGCCGCAGCCAAGTATAATGATACAGGAGATCCAAGACCTCCAATTCCAATTACTGCTACACTTACTTTCTTTAACTTTACTTGAGCTTCTTCTCCAAAAATCATTAACTGTCTGCTGTATCTAACTTTCTCATCCTCAGATAGTTTATTATTAATCATCGTATGTACCTCTGAATGAATTTTTAATTAGTCCTTCTAACTTGTCTAAAATAAATTAAACTTATAAAACTTAGGGAGTCTATATAAATATTTGAGATTTTGGGAGAATCAGTAATCTGTTAAAAA
>JAGGXT010000012.1 GCA_021162905.1 Candidatus Odinarchaeota archaeon
ACTAAGGCTTATGTTATCTTTATATATTTTTAATAAGGAAATTTTCTTTACATATATGTAGGAGGAAATCAGATGCCTTCTGAGCTTAAAGGATGGTTAACTAAAAGAAGAGAAACTAAAGTGATAAATCTGCTTGGGAAGCATACAAGTTTTGTCGTAGACGCGACTAATGAGCTATTTAATGCTCTAAAAAATCTCAAAGAGAATAAGGTGAATGCAGCAATTGAATCCATTGAGCGCGTAATCCATTATGAAAAAGAAGCTGACAATTTGGATAGACAAATTTCTGCAGAGCTAGCTAAGGGGGAGCTTCCTCCAAAAGATCGTGAAGACTTATTTGCGTTAGTTAGACGTGTTGACTTTGTAGCGGATTGGGCAAAAGATGCAGCAGTAAACCTGAAAATCTTGTTAGAGAGGAACTTTAATATTGAGGAGGATGTCTTAAAGTTAGCTCTAAAAATGGCAGATTTGAATAAAAAATGCGCATTAACTTTAAGAAAGGCTATTGACTACCTACTATCGGATATTGAGAAATCTTTAGAACTAGTTGCAGAAGTAGAAAGAATGGAGCATGAAATAGACCTAATATATTACGATGCAAAATCATTACTTACTAATCATCTGGGAAGTCCTGGTGCAGTAATCATCTTAAGAGATATGCTAAATGATATAGAGAGATCATCTGATTTAGCAGAGGATGCTAGTGACTTAATTAAAGTTATAGCAATTCGTTTTAAATAAATGATAAAATAGTTTTAATCGTGTTTAAAGGAATTTCATATACGCTTACGTTATATTTATTAACACTAAATTTTAACTATAGTAGAAAATTTTTGTATTTCTAAAAGTCCTTTCAATGATATACTAAGATAAGGTGTTTACTATGCTTGTCCCTGTGAAAAAATTGACAATCATCACTTTAGCTGATTTAGAAGAAGAGCTTTTATGGGACTTGGGTAAACTTGGCGCAGTACAGCTTAAAAGATTAAGTGAAGATGAATTTCTTGGATTCAGAAAGGTACCAGAGGAGGAGCTACGTAAATATGAGGCGCTTCTAGATCGCTTCAATAATTTGTATAATTCACTATGTCCTGGTTGTAAAATACCTTATAAGAAATTTACAATGCCGAAGAGAAAAGAGGACCCTGTTGAAATAGAAAAAGAGATATCTCAATATGAGAGCAAATTGGCCTATATTACAACAGAATTAAGTAGGAATGAACAGAGAATTAAATCACTGAAGTCTGTAAAGTCGGCTCTTAAGATTCTGAAGAAATGTAATATCAATCCACAAGAAATAGGAACATTTGCTCATCTTTTTTCAATAATAGGTATAATGAATAAAAAATATGCAGAAGAGTTAAAAGAAAAGTTTTCTAAGTTTTCTCAAGTCATCCTTAAAATTTATGAATATACGGAAAATGAAGTAGTTATATTTCTTACATCCCTTATTGAGTTACAACCACAAATAAGAAAAATTTTAATGGCTTGCGAATTCAATGAGTTAAAGATTCCTCCAGAAGTACCACCAAAAATAGAGGATGCTCTACAATGGGTTGATGATGAAATAAGAAAATCTCAAGCAGAAATTGATGATTTAAGGCAGCAGAAGGAGCTTTTACGAAATGAATTTTTAGAAAATGCGTACATTTTAAGAAGGAAAATAACATTATCTTATAAATTATGTCTTGCGCAAACGCATCTCTTAAGAAGCAAACTTATGATTGTTCTCCAAGGATGGCTACCAGAAGATAAAATAAGCGAAATCACAAAATTTTTAGAAGATACTAAAAAGCATGTTGAAGGAAAAATCCTTTACTATTTTGAAGACCCCTCCCCCAATGAGGAAGTTCCTACTGTTCTAAGAAATCCTAAAATGTTTAGAGCTTATGAATCACTAATTAGACAATATGGAACTCCTGTTCATTATGAGTATGATCCTACAATGGTTGGTGGAATTTTATGGACTATAATGTTTGGTTTAATGTTTCCTGATTATGGCGAGGGATTTGTAATATTTCTGTTAGGCATTATTTTCTCTTATATTTTAAAGAGAAAAACTATAATGGGTGTTTCTACAAAAAAATTAGGCAACTTAATGATGGGAATGGGAATATCGGCCATATTTTTTGGTCTTTTGATTGGTGAGTTTTTCCTTACTGAAGTAGAACCTTTATGGCCTGGATTATCTCGTGGATGGATCGAAGAGCCTTATTATATACTCTGGCTGCTAAAAATAGCAGTTTTCTTTGGAATTGCCGAAATAATAATAGGTATGTTACTAAATATACAACAAAATTTGAAATATGGCCATAAAGTAGAAGCTATCTTCGGAGAACACGGTCTAGCTGGGTTAATAGGATTCCTTGGTATTGTCATTCTAGCATTTTCATTCATAGGTATTCGCATATTACCTCCATTAACTTTACCTACCCCTATCCTCGGGGTTTCTAGGCTACCAGCCATTGATTTCCCCGAAGCTGATTTAAATAATCTCTTCAATTTGCAAAGAAATTGGAGTATATTCCTTTCGTTAATATTAATAGCCATTGCGATAGGAGCCCTATTATATAAATCTATCATTGAGAAAGAAGGAATAGTACTAGGTTTTAGTGTAATCTATGAAACAATACTTTCCTTCATAACAAACATGCTATCGTTTGTGAGGATAGCGGGATTTGCTATAGCTCATGCAGCTCTCGCAATGGTGGTCATGAAATTATTAGAATATGACTTAATACTAGGTGTAGGTATGGGCCTTATATTTCTTAATGCTTTTGCTTTAGCACTTGAACTAATGGTAGTTATGATTCAAGCAACACGTTTGCTTTTCTATGAGTTTCTAACGAAGTTCTATGAAGGATCAGGAGAAATGTTTAAACCGTTCAAGCTTTAACTTTTTGTTTATTTTAAGTGATTGTAATAAATTATTTTCCATAAAATTTAATAGAAAGTATCTGTGTGATTATTTTGTCTCCTTGATAAAACTAGGAGTGTGTGAAAATGAACATGAGAACATGGATGATGATTAGTTTCTTCCTGGCATATGTATCTCTAGCTTTATCATCCTGTCAAGTATTTGCTTATCAGATGACTGCTGAGGAGGCTACGTTTTTTAGTTATAAATTCATGTCAATGGCTCTTGCTGTGGCACTACCAGCCCTTGCTGCGGGTTTTGCTGTAGCTAGAACAGGTACCTCTGCTATTGCAAGTATTACAGAAAAACCAGAACTTTTTGGTAAAACAATAATTTTCGTAGGTCTCGCTGAAGGTATTGCTATATACGGTCTACTGATTGCATTCTTAATTTGGATTACAGGTGCTTAACTGGAGCTGTAAGCCTTTGAGTATGGACTATCGAAAAATAAACAAACAGCTTATGAAAATCTACTTTTTTCTTCTTGTTTTGATACAGTTTATTGGAATATATATTTTCATTTTTTACGTTGAAAAAAATATCCTAACGGTAATATTTTTTGGTCTTCTTCTTGGAGTTTTATGGCCTGTACTATTAGGCTTGGCTTTAATAAAATATTTCTCGGAAAAAGTAAGAGGACAATCAAGCAATCCATAAAGAACATAGTCTCATTGGATTATAGCATATATTAAATGTGCAATTTTTTCTTTAGGAGGCACATTAAATTGAGTTGCAATTGTAACAAAGTGCAAATCCCTCATTTCGATCTCTGCTAGAACTATGAAGTAATAAATAAAGGCGATATCTATAAATTCCTCTGTGATCCTTCTTCTTATATGGCTCCTAATTATTCTATATCCTTCCACCTTAGCTAAGCCATCCTTCCCATCAAGGATTAAACTAACAATTTTTTCGTATGGGGCTAAGAGCTCTATAACTTCTTTATTCGATCTAGCAGATATTACGCGTCTTAAAGAGTGCATATTTACTTTGCACGGATATGGTATAAATGCGATTTTTATAACTTCTTCAGAATACCTATGTAAGTAACTAGTAGTCGCGTTAAAGACATTTTCTATGTCAACTTCTACACGAACTACGTTCTCTATGCGTCTTCTACTATTCCTTGGTAGCCTCATCAGCTCTAAGAAAACGTCGTCGAAATATTTTCTCTTTAGATAAAACTCCAGTGGGAGAATACTGTCATACTTTCTATAAAGTTCTATTACATACTCTGGTATTTTATAGCCTGTATATTTCATAATTTTAAGTAGTAGCTCCTCAATATTCTTTGCTTCCAGTAACTCCTCTATATTGATTTGTAGAAAATAAAATCTAGACATTTTTTCTAAGATTTCGTGAATGGGCGTTTCTGCTTTCTTAAATTTTAGAATATTTATGATATTTTCAATATCGAATTTACTAAGGTATGTAGCAATGAAATCTTGAACTCTTTTGGGCGCATCTTTCAAAACTGTTGTTATTCTATCTTCAAAAACCCTATCGACTATTTTCTTCACGCTAGAAATTGATGGGACTTTTTCCCTTCTAATATACTTTCCATATTCTGTTGGAAAAAGTAAAGTAAGTAGATCCTCAAGACTTCTGGCAACAGCTAATCCTTTAAGCATATCTGATGGAAGAAATTTTGTAATCATGGCGTGCGCTCTTACAATAGGATATTCAGACATAATGTTACCTCCTTCTTTCTAATATTATATCTCTCACAAGTTTTATTCTAGTAAATTCTTCAAGCATATCCTCATCTAATAAATCCTCTATATACTTTAAAGTTTGTTTCATCTCTGGTATAACTATTTTTTCAAGTGCATTTACCATCCTGTTTGTTCTTTCTAAGTCGTCGGAGACAATCTCTATTTTCATTTCCAACTCACTTAATTTAATAATCGTTCTTAGTAGTTCTTTATACTTCTTTGCAATGCCTACAAGGGCTGGTGATATTTTATTTTCTATATTCGGTTCGCTTCTTAGCTTAAGAAATGGTACATGTACGCCCATAATACTTTTTGGTAAAATGTAAATATCAACATCTTTTGGAATAGCTACAGCTTGTGCACTAATAGTACTCTCTCCAAGCAGCGCATAAAGTTTTCTAAATTCTTTTAGTACTTCTTTTATCTTTCTCTCATATTCCCGTCTAACTATTTTAAGTTGATCCAAGTCCTCTCTAAGTTTTCTTGTTAATTCATCACGTTTCATTTCTAACAACTTATATCCATCCTCGATGTATTTCACTTTCTTTTTAAATTCTAAGTAGAATCCCCTAGTAGGCATTATACGCATTCCGCGAACAGCCACTTTCTTCACCTAGCTCTCATTTGATATAACCTTTTGCTTATAACGTGGATGATATTTCTTAATGTATTCCTCCTTTATTCTTATCAAATCATCTTCTGGTAGCATTGCAAGTAGGTCCCATGCGATTTCTAATGTTTTTTCAATTGGTCTATTCTCATAAAATCCTTGATTAATAAATTTCTTTTCGAACTCTTCTGCAAATCTAAGATATTTTATCTCTCTCTCACTTAACCCTACTTCTCCAACTATCCTTACAAGCCCTCTTGCTTTCACACCTTCTGCGTAAGAGACATATAGCTGATCAGAAACATTAGGATGATCTTCCCTAGTTCTACCCTTTCCAATACCGTCCTTCATCAGTCTCGATAGAGATGGTAATACGTTTATTGGTGGATAGATACCCTTAGCATAAAGTTCTCTATCTAATATCAATTGTCCCTCGGTAATATATCCACTTAAGTCTGGTATAGGATGCGTTATATCTCCACCAGGCATCGTTAAAATAGGCATCAGTGTAACTGAACCTTTTTTACCCTTTATTTTTCCAGCTCTTTCATAAATTGTTGCTAAGTCAGAGTAAAGATATCCCGGATATCCCTTTCTAGCTGGGACCTCCTCTCGAGCTACTGATATCGATCTGAGAGCTTCTGCATAGTTTGTCATATCTGTAATGATTGTCAGAGTGTGCATATCTAATTCAAAAGCTAAATATTCTGCAATAGTAAGTGCAACTCTCGGTGCAACTATACGTTCAATAACAGGGTCATCAGCTAGGTTCAATATCATAACAGATCGGTTCAGCGCTCCTGTTTTTTCAAATTCAGATTTGAAATACTCAAATTCTTCATGTTTAATTCCGAGTGCTGCGAAAACTATAGCAAAATCTTCTTCTTTACCTGGAATTGTTGCTTGTCTAGCAACTTGTGCTGCTATTTGATTATGTGGTAATCCTGCCTCTGAGAAGATTGGTAGCTTCTGTCCCCTAATTAGAGAGTTCATACCATCTATTGCAGAGATCCCTGTTTGAATAAATTCACTAGGAGGTTCCCTTGCTGCGGGGTTTATTACCGATCCGAAAACTTCTCTTTCCTCCTCTCCTATAGGCTCTGGTAACCCATCCAGTGGCCTAAAGTCGCCACTGAAAATCCTACCTATTACATCCTCAGATAAAGGTATTTTCATGACTTCCCCTGTAAATCTGATACCAACATTAAGATTTAATCCTTCTGTTCTTCCAAAGACTTGAACAATTGCTCTATCTTTTGATACATCAAGTACGCTACCTATGATCTCTGTTCCATCATCGAGTTTTATTTCTACAACTTCATTATATCTAACATCATGAATTCCTGTAACTACCAATAAAGGTCCTCTGATTTCTTTAACTGTTCTGTAGATTAATCCTGATTTTTCCATATAATCCCTCCTAAATAGTAATAGAAATTTCATACTCTCTTGCTAAAGCTAAAATTTCAATACGCGCTTCGTTCATTATTCGGTCAATCCAATCCAACTCTGGATGCTCACGCATACGCTTTAGATTTACTATTGTTCTTAATTCTCTAATCTTTTCTATTGGCACTCCCTTATCAACTAATGGCTTTATCATATCATAAAATTCAATAATTGCTCTAAGCATTGCTGCTTGTTTTCTAGGATCACAGTATGTGTCTACATCATGAAATGCATTCTGAAACAGGAATCCTTCTCTTAAAATTTCTGAAATTAATAGAACTAATCTTTGATCATCAGGAAGAGCTTTTTCACCTATTACTCTTGCAGTTTCTTCTATTTTAGAAGCCTCCTCTAATATTCCCATGGCTCTTTTTCTCAAGAGCGTCCATTTTGGCTCATGTTTCTGCCAAAATGCACTTAGAATATCAATGTATTTGCTGAAACTTAAAAGCCAATTAATTGCTGGGAAGTGTCTTCTAAAGGCAAGCTCTTTATCCAAAGCCCATAATGTACCAACAAATCTTATGGTAATAGATGTAACAGGTTCGCTAAAATCAGCACCGGGGGGAGATACAGCACCCATTATTGTTAATGATCCCTTTCTAGGTTTACTTCCTAATGTTAATACTAATCCAGCTCTCTCATAAAACTCAGCAATTCTCTCTGCAAGATAAGCAGGGTATCCCCTCTCGACTGGAATTTCTTCTAAACGGCCAGAGATATCTCGTAATGCCTCAGCCCATCTTGAAGTGGAATCCGCCATGAGAGCTACATGGTATCCCTGGTCCCTATAATATTCCGCAATTGTCACACCCATGTAAATACTCGCTTCTCTAGCAAAGACTGGCAAATTACTAACGTTTGCTATAAAAATGGATCTTTCGTCAAGTCTCTTCCCAGTACGAGGGTCTTTTAATGATGGAAAGTGTGTAATAACATCTGCCATCTCGTTTCCTCTTTCTCCACATCCAATATATACAATTATATCAGCATCTGACCATTTCGCCAACTGGTGTAATGTAACCGTATTATGTAAAATTATCGGAATTTCACCACCTACAAAGTTATGAGTATCCTCTACAGTTATGTCATAGACTTCATATTCTTTTTCAATTATTTTTATTTCTTTTATTGGATCTAAATATATCCACTCAAAGGCTTGTACAAGGTTTAGTAAGTGTTCATCCTTAGTAGTTTCAGCTAATTTTAATAGAGACGTGGAAGTTAACTTTTCATTCTTTTTTACGTAATTCTGTATCCATATCCCGCGATTTTCAAGATATCTCCTAGAGAATCCTTTAACTATCTCCTTAAGGGCGTCAGAACTTATTGGAACAATGTCTCTAGTTATTCGACCACCCGCTTTTGATTTAAGATATTCATAGACAGTTAAAACCTTATCCAAATTAGGTGAATTTTGCAGTACAATTTTCGCAAACTTTGAAATCTCTTTTTTTCCACTAATTATTATTCTATACTGATAGTCGTCGTTTTGTGATTTTCTCCTCGATATCGTATATAATATGCCCAATATAGATAGAAGGTAAGCTAGTCCTTCTACTAATTTGTGAGATGCTGACGAAATCTCTATAGCACTTTTGTCAAAAGACCCATCGCCTAGATAATATCCCCTTATAAATGCAGCAATAACGTTCTTAGGAGATTTTAATACGATTTTCGGAACTATAACATTTCTATATTTTCTTTTCAATGGAACATCTAACTTCTGAAGAAGCCTAACGAGAATTGTGGATCTTATAGTAAGTCCTCTAACTGTTTTAAAGATCATAGCTTTTGGTTTAATATCAAATAGTTGTTTGCTTAGCTCAATAAATCTATCTAATAGTAAATTATTATTGTTGAAGAATCTTAACTCCTTCTTCGTTATCATTCCATCAGATAAAAGTAGACCTAAGAATTCCGCAAAATCTTCATTAAATGTTTCAGGAACTCTGATCTCTTTTTTGCTTCTGGTAATAGAAATTCTTGAGATTGGCGGTTTTGGTTGCCTCGCTAAGTTATATAATCGCTCAATGAATCTAACAGTTGGATAGTTTTTCCCAGTATAATAACTTATAAGTTGGTCATAAGACACATCCAAAAGTTTTGCTATCTTCTTCTTTCCGTGATATTTCTTAGCTAGCGCGTCAATTAACTCAATGACATCCTTTAGTAATTCTTTGTCTCTTATCCTTGCCTCTGGCAAAAGATCATATACATTTATTTCTAAATATGTTTCTTCATTTATTGTTGGTATACGCCTAGGAACTGCTATATAATCACCTTCTTTTAGGTAAATAGCGGGCTTTTCCTCAAGATATCCCTCTGGGTTAAACACAATCAATTTATGCGTTGGTGTAACTTTTATATTTCTTCCACCTTTTGTTCTGATTGCAACAATTTTATCTGTTTTGCCCTTGTATATGTGAGTAGCTTTCTTAAATACCATTTTAGTTCCATCAAATGAAATCACACGTATATTTTCTAACTCGCCTATCTCTTCTTCCCCATCTTTAATTATATTTTTAGCCATCCTATAGAAGTGTTCTATCGGCACTAATTCACCGCTAGCTAGCAAAACAGGCGTTCCAGGTAATACACATTTACCTGTTCCAAACCCTCCAGGAATTGCACCAGTCCCACCTTTCGCAATTGGGAAGAATGTATCTATTACTCTTTGACCAGTAATTAAAGGTTCAACTAACGGAAGTCTTGCCTTAACAGGCCTTGGCTTTCTTACAGGCCAAGTCTGCATCATTGTCAACTCTTTCTTCTCACCAGAAGGTGTTCTTAAAATAGCTACTGGTTCTGTAATTGTAAATTTTCCTTCATATACCTCCTCAATTGTTCCTTCTAAGTCGAGTGGTACCATTATTCTGTGTGTTATAGCAGATGTTTCTGGTACTGTTCCTATAATGTCACCACCAACTACTTTATCACCTTTTTTAACAGTTGGTGTAAAATCCCATTTTTTATCTCTGTCCAATGGTGTTATTTTTACACCCCTTTTTATAAATGGCCCTGTCATATCCCACAGTTTTAATTCTGAAATTTCTAATCCATCAAAAATTCCACCTAAAAGTCCAGGCCCCAACTCGGCGACTAATGGTTTTTCTGTATTTATAACAACATCCCCTGGGCGAAGACCACTTGTGTCTTCATAACATTGTATAGCAACCTTATCACCAAAAATCCTTACAATTTCTCCTATAAGCTTCATTTCACCCAAATGTGTAATGTCACCAATCTTTGCATTAGGAACTTTTTCAGCTATTATTAATGACCCGTTAATTCTAACAATACTTCCTTCCTTCATTATTTCATCACAACTCCTACGAAAATAATATCTCTCTTATAAGTAATCTTAATTTTCTTTTCATTTTCAAAATTCTACCCTCTAAAGTATTATAATATATTTTCAGACAGTCCTCACTTTCAGCTATAATTCCACCTACACTCTCAGACAAAGTTTTTCCAATCTTAAGACTAACATTTCTGCCGAGATCTTTTGAAAGCTTGTCCTCCAACACTCTCAAATTTTTCTTTATGAATTCTAAATCTCTCTGATTCGCATGTATTGTTACAATATCCTCCTTTATACTATCAACCGCCTCTTTAAGAAGAGAGTAAAGTATTCTCTCATAGTTGTAGTCCTTTCTCTCTCCATTAGCAATTTTTTTGATTTCGTCTAAAACCTCATTAAGAACTTTCTCGACTACTTCCTCTTTAGCCCTTAATAATTCCAATCGACCTTCAACTTCGGCTCTTCCGATTATCCGTCTCCTAATTAATGCAACTTCGGATCTAGCTTGATCTAAGAATAACTTGTCAACTTTACGCTTTGCTTCTTCAATTATGGCTTCCGCTTTTTCCTCTGCGGATTTAATAATCTCTTGTATCTCCTCTTCCGTTCTCCTCTTGATTTCAGAGATCAGAGCTTCAACAGCTTCACTCAACTCTTAAAACCTCCTTCAAAACAGCTTCAACAGCCTCTTTTATTTTATCACCTGATATTGACCTGATCTTAGATGCCTTATCTAAATAGCTCTCCTTTATTTTCTTTGCTTCACTTTTAATAATCTCTTCTTGCTCCTCAATATATTTTCTCAGTCTCTCCTCAATGTTTTTTTCATCAAGAATCCTCTTTGCCTCTTCATGAGCTTTTGCAATTATCTCATCGGCCTTCTTTTTAGCCTCTTCTATTCTTTTTGTTGCTTCTATCTCCTCCAAAATCAATTTTTCAACATCACTCATTTCAAAACCCCTTTTATAGTTTTAATTTAATACCAACAGCAAGTGAAATTTTTCTCTTTAGCTCTTCTAAGCGTTTCCCAGAAATTCCAGTATAGTCTGGAAGAAAGGCAAAAAGAGGACCTACCTGACCACTCTTTATCACTTTGCTCCTAATATCCCACGTGTCATCAACAAATCTTTCAGGAAGAATGATCACCGCATAATCCCTACTTTCAATTAACTCAGTAAGAATTCTTTTGATTTCGCGAACGTCCTCGGTTATAAATCCTTCACAGCCTATGAGTTCAAATCCTCTGACAAATGTTGGGTCTCCAATAACCGCTACTTTCATTTCATGACCCGCCTAAATAGTTACCAAGCGCCTACAACTAGCTACCTATCTTTAACTTAAATATGTTTTCTATCTGGATTTAGAAATCTTTAGTCAATGCTTTTTGATTTTATACCCTATTTGCTTTAAAAACTTTCTAAAATAAATTTTCGCATTTTTCGAGAAAATTACAATTTTTTAGAAAACGATGTTCTTTTCCATAAAGCACCATAAATGCAAATGTAACTTTATTTCACCATAGTATATAAAAGCACTACTATACATTTCCCTCATCTGAAAATTTTTTAATATTTTCAAAAGATAACAGGACATGTCGCTTGCCATCGCTCTTAATAACTCTCCCATGACCAGGAATTAATATCTCAACATCAAGAGAAGATAATTTCTCGATTGACGATTTAAGCATTTTAATATTTCCTGTGTGTAAATCAACTCTTCCAAAACCACCATGTGGAAAAACCGTATCCCCAGAGATTAAAATCTTATGAGGCTTATTATAAAAGCAAATGCTGCCAATAGTATGCCCGGGAGTTTCAATAACTGTAAAATCTCCAATTGCCGAATTAATACAATCTCCCTCTTTAATTACTTTCTGCACTTGTATACTTTCCAGCTTTGCATTAAAGAGATAAGCAACAGAAATTATATCATCACCAGCCTTCAAAACATCTGCAGTACTCTTAGATACATAAATTTCACAACGCACTTTTCTGCAAAGCTCGGCAAAACCACCTATGTGATCATAGTGCTCATGCGTTGCTGATAGTATAACTCTCCTTAAACTCTCTTTAGTAATTCGTTTAATGGCTTGAATAACTCGAGAAACATTATCAGGCATGCCTGGATCAACTACAATTACCTCGCCATCATTTTTCTTTATGATAACAGTATTAGAGCTATAACCCTTCCCGTAAATTACTAATAGCCCCAAAGTTATAACCTCCACAACATCCACAGATGAAACCTCCTAGAAGAACATTCCTATCAACATTATATCTCTCACTGACATTATATGCGGTTCGCAATAGATTTTTGTTCTTAAAGTTTGTGAGTTATGTGAAATATTAGCTGGCGGCAGAACAATAGAAAATAAGAGAGCTAGACGATCTGCCTATGACCCAGTCTTACTCAAATATTTCCAAAAAATATGAACAAAATAGAGTCCTACCTCCATATTAAAAAATTTATATGGAGGTAAAGTCATTCCTCATCCTATCTATGTAAGTAGTTTAACATCCACAATGAACGATTGATATTATTTTTCAATATGGTGTTAGTTGCGCATAGTCATTTATGCACCTAATCAAGGGTTATATTGATTTTTTCACTACAAACTAAAGATAGTTAGGTGCTGTTATTCTTGACAGCTACTAACCAAAGTTTCAACCAGCAGGTAACTGGTCCCAAAACAGAGTTAGACTTGTTATTCAACAAAAATAGAATAGTTTATAAACAAAAATGATTATAAAAATAATAATTAAAAAAATAATCATTAATAATGAAGTGATTAACATGAAATTTTATGACCGAGAATCTGAGCTAAATGTGCTGGAAACTCTAAACAAAAGAAGGCCATCGTTTATAGTTATAACGGGGAGACGTAGGGTCGGTAAAACAGAATTAATAAAGCAGTTTATAAAAGGAAAGAATGCTCTATACTTTTTTGTCGATGCTTACAAAAGTTTATCTGAATTAATTGGTGAGTATGCCGAATACATTGTAAGAGAGTTAAGTTTGCCGAGTTATATCAAAATATCAAAAGCGGAAGAATTTCTGGAATTTATATTCACTAATGAAATTGTTAAAAATCGGCAGCTAATTATGGTTTTTGATGAGTTTCAAAGATTCCTCAAGATAAATCCATCTTTCATCATGCTACTTCAAAAGTTTTGGGATTTGTACAAAAATGATACGAATATATATCTTATTATCTCTGGATCCAGTATCGGAATGATTAGAAAAATATTCTTAGAAGAAAAAGCCCCTCTTTTCAAACGAGCTGATAATATAATCACTCTTCGTGATTTTAGTTTTTGGGAAATATGTAAGATTCTCGATGACCTAGAGATCGTGGATCCTATTGAGAAAATTAATATCTTCGGATTATTCGGTGGCACAATTTTCTACTATACACTCCTAGAAAAATATAATGTTAAGTCTTTCGAAGGCGCTCTCAATATTCTTATTCTAAATGATTACGCCCCATTACGAAATGAAGTAAAAGATATTTTCATTGAGGAATTCGGTAAAGTATATCGCACCTACTTTGAAATAATATCTGCTATTGCTAGAGGCAGGGTATCTCGAAAAGAGATAGCTGATATTGTAAAAATAAAAGAAAGCTCTCTCTCACCATATTTATACGACCTATCCGAAATACTTAATCTGGTCGAGTACCGGGTCCCAATAACTGATGATATCGGGAAAAGTAAACGAGGACGCTACTTCCTGACAAACAATTTTATAAAGTTCTGGTTCAAATTCATATACCCTAACAGGAGCCTCTATGAGATTGGTCGTTACGAACAAATAAAAAGAAAAATACTAAGCGAATGGAATAGCTTCATCGGTTTCGTCTTTGAGGAAATAGCTCGTGATTTCATAAAGCGAAAATACGGATCATCATTCGAGAAAATAGGAGCTTGGTGGGATCGAAAAGGCAATGAAATTGATATCGTATGTATAAATCAAAGAACATCAAAAATTTGCTTTATAGAAGTTAAATGGAGCTCTCTTACTTACAGTGCCGCAATCCACGTAATAAATAGGTTGAGAGAGAAATCTAAATACTTATCTATAGGATTCAAAGATGTTTGTTTTGGACTGATCGCAAAATCAATCAATGAGAAAGATAAACTAAAAGAGCAGGGTTATCTGGTATTCGATTTCGAGGATATTTATAACCTCGCTCAGTAGAACATTTATGCAATTTCCCAACTTCAACTACTTAGTGATTATTATAGCTTGATGGTCAAATTAAGAACATCGAGGCTTTTCACAATTTTGCTATATCTCATTTTTCATATAAATGAACACTTACGTGCCATAACAGT